>CAVKKI010000087.1:0-10357 GCA_963656725.1 Oribacterium sp.
ATTATAAGGATTTCCTTGAGAAATATCCCAATAGTGAATATTCTGATGACGTGCGTCAACGATTGGAGAAATTGGAGACGATGATAGCTAAGTGGAATTCCATTCAACTATCAGATAATGTAAACGATTTTATCTCCTTCAAAAACACGTATTCTGATGCACAACAGTACATCCGCTTGTGTGATATAAAGATTGACTCTCTTGACTTTGTAACAGCTCAGCGATTGGGTACCAATGAATCTTATCAGCACTATTTGGATGCACACCCTGATGGTCGCTATGCTTCAGAAGCTTCCATTGCTCAAGGTACTTTGCGTGATCAAGTGGTGGGAGATGAAGTACGTCAACAAATAGTGTCTGTCATCACGGATTTTTATAATGGATTTTCAGAACAGGATGAAAATAAAATTTGTTCGAATATTTCGTCTGTTATGACCACTTTCCTTCACAAGCAAAATGTGAGCAAATCGTCTGTGTTGAACACAATAAATGCTATGTTTAATGAACACATTGAAGCTTGTCAGTTTAATGTGAATCGCGACCTTACCATCACTCGTCAGTCAGAGGAAAATGGCGGCGGTGATTATATCGTTACTTTTACGGTGGATCAACATATTGAGCGTGATAATGAGGGAAAAACCTTCGGACAATATAAATGTAAGGCCATTGTGAGTGACCAAATGCTTATTACTTCTCTTACAATGGATGAAATTTCGCAATAACACTTTCTAAATAAAAGAATTATGTTGACAATTAACTCTTACGAAGAATTCGAAAAATACTTGGGTCAGGAATTGGGTAAGTCAGATTGGTTACAAATCGACCAAGAGCGTATTAATGCCTTTGCTGATGCCACGCTTGATCATCAATGGATTCACGTGGATCCTGAAAGGGCTAAGAATGGTCCCTTTGGGCAAACTATAGCCCATGGATATCTAACCTTATCACTCTTACCTTATATGTGGGAGCAGATTCTTCAGGTGAATAACTTGAAGATGATGGTGAACTATGGAATGGACAAAATGAAATATGGACAAGCTGTGTTAAGCGGTCAAAGTGTACGTCTTGTCACCACTTTGCATAGTATCGCTAATCTTCGCGGCATCTGTAAGGTTGAAATTAAATTTACAATCGAGATAAAAGATCAAAAAAAGCCAGCTGTAACAGGAATAGCTACTTTCCTTTATCACTTTAATTAAAGGCTATTTTCCAAGTTTGTTTAAATCAAGATGAGATACTTTCTTTCGATATAAGTCGCATGGCTTGTTTCCAAAGTGGTATCTCATCTTGTCTATCTTCTACCTTTGTGAGATTTTCGAAATCAAATTGTTTTAATGGAAGATACTTATTTTACACTAAAAACAGAGGGACAAGCGCAATATACGGAGAAGCGTTCCAAGTTCTTGGCCTTTGCTTTACATGTTAACTCTGAGGAAGAGGCAAAGCAGATGGTGATGGCTTATAAGAAAAAGTATTTTGATGCACGACATGTGTGTTATGCTTACGTGTTAGGTAATCAGTCTGAAACGATTCGAACCAATGACGATGGAGAACCTAGCGGAACCGCTGGACGACCTATCTTGGGGCAATTTCAATCACGTCGTTTGACTTATGTCTTAGGTGTTGTTGTTCGTTATTTTGGCGGGGTAAAACTTGGTACTGGTCCGTTGGGAGTGGCTTATAAAACAGCTATTTCAGAGGCTTTAGATGAAGCGGAAATAGAAGAAAAAATCGTTAAGAGTCAATTCCGCTTATCCGTTCCATATGCAGATGCCGACACAGCGATGCGTTTTATTCGTGAGGGAGGGGCTGATATCTTACAGAGGGATTATGATGAAGTTGGCACAGTGTTGACGGTGTCTGTTCGGCTTTCGGATGAAAACTTGTTAAGAGAACGTTTATCGAAAATCCTTTCTGTGAAATTTCTTGTTACTTCAAGTGAAATGAGATAATGGAAGACACTTATTCATTATTACCTTTAGTATCAGACGATTATGCTCATGCTCTATGTCTGTATGAACAAGCTTTTCCTGAAGAGGAACGTCGTCAAAGCAGTGAATGGATACGTTTGCATGAAAATAAACCCAATTTTTGCATTTTCTCAATAGGAGAAGCTGGACATTTCGTGGGGATTTTGGGATTTTGGAAATTTGAAGATTTTGTTTATATCGAGCATTTTGCTACATTACCGTCTTTTAGAGGAAGGGGAATAGGTGGAGCAATCTTGCGTCAATTTGTCCATGATAATTCTCCTCGACCAATTGTGCTAGAGGTTGAACCTGCAGAGAATGAATTGGCTTCTCGTCGCATTGCTTTTTATGAACGGTTTGGATTCAACTTGTCTCCATTGTCTTATATTCAACCGCCTTATCAAAAGAACGGTTTAAGTGTTCCTTTGTGTTTGATGTGCACAGATTCAAAATATTTATCGGAAAATTTTGCCCACGTGGCTCGAACTTTACATACTCAAGTCTATGGTGTGGAAAAGTGCTGAGCTTCACGTAATTAAATTCTATTTCGATTAACTTGCTTAAACTTGCATTTAGGGAGTGAATGAGTGAGTATATGTAAACAATCTGCTTGATGTAAAAAGAAAAGAGAATTTGCTCATTTAAGAAATGTGTACCTTTAAAATGTTGTTGCTCGTTCAAGACTGTTTATTTTTTGAAAGCGTAGTGTGAGTTAATCCTTAGTTTTTTCGTAACTTTGCGTGCAAAACCAAAAACATAGGCGAATGGAACCTTTAAAACATGAGTGCGGTGTTGCAATGGTGCGACTACTTAAGCCGCTCAGTTATTATGAAAAAAAGTATGGCACGTGGATGTATGGCCTCAATAAGCTATACTTGTTGATGGAGAAGCAACACAATCGTGGTCAAGAGGGAGCTGGCTTGGCTTCTGTTAAAATGCAGGCTGCTCCAGGTGAGGAGTTTATGTTCCGCCAACGTGGCTTAGGTGGCGGTGCAATCCAAGAGATTTTTGGTAATGTACATAAAGAATTAAAGAATTATTCGAGCGAGGAATTGCACGATGCCAATTTTGCAGCTCGTCACATACCTTTTGCGGGAGAAATTTATATGGGTCACCTCCGGTATTCCACTACCGGCAAGAGTGGCCTTTCTTATGTTCATCCCTTTCTGCGTCGTAGCAATTGGCGAGCAAAGAACCTCTGCATCTGTGCAAATTTCAATATGACCAATGTGATGGAGATTTTTAACGAGATTGCCGTAAAAGGTCAACATCCCCGCATGGTTTCCGATACCTATATATTATTAGAGCAACTGGGGCATCGTTTGGATCGCGAAAGCGAACGTTGCTTTGTGGAGGCACAGCAGAAGGGACTGGAGAATATTGATATCACACGCTATATAGAGGACCACATAAATTTGAAAAATGTGCTTCAACAATCGGCTCCTGTATGGGATGGCGGTTATGTGCTTTGTGGCGTGACTGGTTCTGGTGAATTGTTCTCTATGCGAGACCCTTGGGGCATTCGTCCTGCTTTCTGGTATAAGGATGATGAAGTGCTTGTGATAGCTTCAGAACGTCCCGTTATTCAGACCGCACTCGATGTAGAGGCTGCTCAGGTAAACGAGTTGTTGCCTGGTCAAGGTATCTTTATGAGCAAAAATGCTGAAATGCGTGTAGAGCAAGTGCTTGAACCTAAAAAATATGCTGCATGTTCTTTCGAACGGGTTTACTTCAGTCGTGGTTCTGATATCGATATTTATAAAGAACGCAAGGAATTAGGACGAACCTTAGTTGAACCTATCCTAGAGGCAATAAACGGGGAGGTTGACAACACAGTGTTTAGCTATATTCCGAATACGGCTGAGGCTGCCTACTATGGTTTGTTACAAGGATTTAACGAATATCTCAATAAACAGAAGGCGGAAGAGATTGAGAAATTTGGTCGCGACATCACTCACGAGCAACTTCATCAAATTCTTTCTCGTCGAGTTCGCGCTGAGAAGGTCGCATGGAAGGACATAAAAATGCGTACATTTATAGCCGAGGGAAACTCGCGCAACGACCTCGCAGCTCATGTATACGACATCACTTATGGGTCGGTTCGTCCCAATGTTGACAATCTCGTGGTGATAGACGATAGCATTGTTCGTGGCACCACTTTGCGTGAGAGCATCATTCGTATTATGGATAGGTTGCATCCTCGTCGCATCGTTGTGGTAAGTTCTTCTCCTCAGGTGCGTTATCCCGATTACTATGGCATTGATATGGCTCGTATGGATGAATTTATAGCTTTCCGGGCAGCTATAGCTTTGCATAAGGATAGAGGTATGGAGGCACGATTGGATAACATTTACTCCAAGTGTAAAGCTCAAGAGAACCTTCCCAAAGAAAGCGTAGTAAATTATGTGCGCGAAGTGTATGAACCTTTTACCTCGGTTGAAATTTCAAACAAAATGGCTGAGATGCTTCGTCCAGAAGGTGTAACAACGGAAATACACATTGTCTATCAAAGTCTTGATGGCTTGCACCGAGCTTGTCCTCATTCACCAGGCGACTGGTATTTTTCAGGTCATTATCCCACACCAGGAGGTAATAAACGAGTGAACGAAGCATTCATCCACTATTACGAGAATGCCCACAATAAATAATCTTTTCCTTATGATGAGCTGAGTGAAAAACATACACTCATCTTTACAAAAAAACATCTACTCTATAATATGCGTAACGTAACACTAGTTCTTGACGATGGTACCCAATTCCATGGAAAGTCGTTTGGTTATGAGGCTCCCGTAGCTGGTGAGGTGGTGTTCAACACTGCCATGATGGGTTATCCCGAAAGTTTGACAGATCCCTCCTATGCTGGTCAGCTCATGACGCTTACTTATCCATTGGTAGGCAATTATGGTGTTCCTCCTTTCAGCGTAGAGCCGAATGGATTGGCCACATTCATGGAAAGCGATAAAATTTACGCTTCAGCAATTATTGTGAGCGATTACAGCGAGCAATATAGTCATTGGAACGCTGTAGAAAGCTTAGGCGATTGGCTGAAACGTGAAAAAGTTCCTGGCATCACAGGTATCGATACACGTGAACTGACCAAAGTCTTACGTGAACATGGCGTGATGATGGGTAAAATTCTATTCGATGATGAGCCCAATAATATTCCTACGGCCGAATATGAAGGCGTTAACTATGTAGCCAAGGTTTCGTGCAAGGAAATTATTCGCTACAACGAGGGGGCAGACAAGAAAAAGGTGGTGCTTGTTGACTGTGGTGTGAAGAACAACATCATTCGCTGCCTTATCAATCGTGGTGTAGAGGTAATTCGGGTGCCTTGGAATTACGATTTTAATGAGATGGAATTCGACGGGTTGTTCTTGGCTAATGGTCCTGGCGACCCTGACACTTGTGTAGAGGCCGTAGAGAACATTCGCAAGTTTTTGAATAATCCCAACGTGCGTCCTTGCATGGGCATCTGCATGGGTAACCAATTGTTATCAAAAGCAGCAGGAGCAAGCATCTATAAATTGAAATATGGCCATCGTAGCCACAATCAGCCTGTTCGTATGGTGGGCACAAACCGCTGTTTCGTTACCTCGCAGAACCACGGCTATGCCGTAGACAATCGTACACTTCCTGCTGACTGGGAACCTTATTTCATTAATATGAACGATGGCTCGAACGAGGGCGTACGTCACAAGGTGAATCCTTGGTTCTCGGCTCAATTCCATCCTGAAGCTTGTTCTGGACCTGTCGATACAGAGTTCTTGTTCGATGAGTTTGTAAAACTCTTGAAGTAAAGGCAGCAGAGAATAGTTCACCCTATCAATCCCCTATAATTGAATACACTACTATGACTACTATAAAGAAGGTGCTTCTCCTCGGTTCGGGTGCCTTAAAGATTGGCGAAGCCGGCGAATTCGACTATTCAGGTTCACAAGCACTCAAAGCTTTGAAGGAAGAAGGTATCGAAACCATACTT
The DNA here is from genome assembly GCA_963656725.1 of Oribacterium sp. GTDB lineage: Bacteria > Bacteroidota > Bacteroidia > Bacteroidales > Bacteroidaceae > Alloprevotella. The sequence continues at coordinate 5,953 of CAVKKI010000087.1, forward strand.
ATTAATCCCAACATCGCCACGGTTCAAACTTCGGAGGGAGTGGCCGATCGCATCTATTTTCTTCCTGTAACTCCCTATTTTGTGGAGCGAGTTATCCAGAAGGAGAAACCCGATGGCATCATGCTTGCTTTTGGTGGACAAACTGCGTTGAACTGCGGTGTGAAACTCTACGAGAGCGGGGTACTTGAAAAGTACAATCTGAAGGTCTTAGGTACTCCTGTTCAGGCCATTATGGATACCGAGGATCGCGAACTTTTTGTGGAGAAGCTGAATGAAATTGACGTTAAAACCATAAAGAGTGAAGCATGTGAAACAATTGAGCAAGCTCGTAAGGCCGCTGCTCAATTAGGCTATCCTGTGATTCTGCGTGCCGCTTACGCTTTAGGTGGTTTGGGATCAGGTTTCTGCGATAATGAGGAAGAACTCAATAAACTAGCTGAAAAGGCCTTCTCTTTCTCTCCCCAAGTGTTGGTAGAGAAAAGTTTGAAAGGCTGGAAAGAAGTGGAGTATGAGGTGGTTCGCGACCGCTTTGACAATTGCATCACCGTATGTAATATGGAGAATTTCGATCCGCTCGGCATTCACACGGGTGAAAGCATCGTTATCGCTCCTTCGCAGACGCTTACCAATTCGGAATATCACAAATTGCGTGAACTTTCCATTCGCATTGTGCGTCATGTGGGCATTGTGGGTGAATGTAACGTGCAGTATGCCTTCGATCCGAATAGCGAGGATTACCGAGTAATCGAGGTGAACGCCCGTTTGTCTCGTTCCTCTGCATTGGCTTCTAAAGCCACTGGTTATCCCTTGGCATTCGTGGCCGCCAAGCTCGGTCTCGGATATGGTTTGTTTGATTTGAAAAACTCGGTGACCCGAACCACTTCCGCCTTCTTTGAGCCAGCTCTCGACTACGTAGTTTGTAAGATTCCTCGTTGGGACCTTGGCAAATTCCATGGCGTAGATCGTGAACTCGGTTCTTCTATGAAGTCGGTAGGCGAGGTTATGGCTATTGGTCGCACTTTTGAGGAAGTCATTCAAAAGGGCCTTCGTATGATTGGCCAAGGTATGCATGGTTTCGTTGACAATAAGGAACTGAAGATAGAGAATGTGGATGAGGCTCTTAAAGAACCTACCGACAAACGCATCTTTGTGATAGAAAAAGCCTTTAAAGCGGGTTACACTATCGATCAAATCCATGACTTAACGAAGATTGACCGTTGGTTCCTTCAGAAACTTTATAAGATTTACGAGACCGACAACGAATTGCATGCTTGCACTTCTATCAATGTGCTCGACAACGATCTTCTTCGTAAGGCTAAGGTTCAAGGCTTTACCGATTTCCAAATTGCTCGTGCTGTGGGCATGGAGCAAGAAATGGATATCGAAAAGGCTATTATGGCTGTCAGAGCCCGTCGTAAGCAGGCTGGCATACTTCCCGTAGTGAAGCAAATTGATACCTTGGCTGCGGAATATCCCGCCCAAACTAATTACCTCTACCTCACTTATAGTGGCGTCGCTCACGATATCTCGTTTGAGAATGACAAACGTTCCGTGGTAGTACTTGGTTCAGGCGCCTACCGCATTGGTTCATCTGTAGAGTTCGACTGGTGCGGTGTGCAAGCTTTAAACACGATTCGCAAGGAAGGATATCGTTCCGTAATGATCAACTATAATCCAGAAACGGTTTCAACGGACTATGATATGTGCGACCGTCTCTATTTCGATGAGTTGACCTTCGAACGTGTGATGGATATCCTCGATTTAGAGTGCCCTTATGGTGTCATTGTAAGCACGGGTGGACAAATTCCGAATAACCTTGCATTGCGTTTGGATGCTGAACACATTAACTTGCTCGGCACTCAGGCTAAATATATTGACAATGCAGAAGATCGCGAAAAGTTCTCTGAAATGCTCAACCGCATTGGAGTGGACCAACCCGAATGGAGCGCTTTGACCTCGATGGACGATATTCAAGAGTTTATTTCTCGTGTAGGCTTCCCCGTATTGGTTCGTCCTTCTTATGTGCTATCAGGTGCAGCCATGAATGTCTGCTCCAATCAAGATGAGTTGGAACGTTTCTTAAAACTTGCCGCAAATGTGTCGAAGAAGCACCCTGTGGTTGTTAGTCGTTTCATGCAGCATGCCAAGGAAGTGGAGATGGATGCCGTGGCTCGCGATGGCGAGATTATCGCTTATGCTATTTCCGAACACGTGGAGTTTGCAGGTGTTCACTCTGGTGATGCCACGATTCAATTCCCGCCACAGAAATTGTATGTTGAAACTGCTCGACGCATTAAGAAGATTTCGAAGCAAATTGCCAAAGAACTTCACATCTCTGGGCCGTTCAATATCCAGTACTTGGCACGTGAAAACGACATCAAGGTGATTGAGTGTAATCTTCGTGCTTCTCGCTCCTTCCCATTTGTAAGCAAGGTCCTCAAAATCAACTTGATTGAGTTGGCTACACGAATCATGCTGGGCTTACCTGTTGAAAAACCTGCTAAGAGTCTTTTCGATTTAGATTATGTGGGCGTGAAAGCATCTCAATTCTCTTTCAACCGTTTGCAGAAGGCCGACCCAGTCTTGGGCGTAGATATGGCTTCTACGGGCGAGGTTGGCTGTTTGGGCGAAGATTCTCGTTCGGCTCTGCTCAAGTCAATGCTTTCTGTGGGTCAGCGCATTCCTCAAAAGAATATTCTACTCTCTACGGGCGATGGTAAACAAAAGGCTGAGATGCTCGCCGCTTGCACTATGCTCCGCGACCACGGATACAAACTTTTCGCCACTCCTGGCACGAGTCGTTATCTCACCGAAAACGGCATTGAGAATACACTCGTTTATTGGCCAAGTGAAGAGGGTATGAAGCCTCAGGCACTCGATATGCTTCACGACAAGCAAATTGACATGGTGGTGAACGTTCCCAAGAATCTTTCGAGCGGTGAACTTTCCAATGGTTATAAAATACGTCGTGCTGCAATCGACTTGAACATTCCTTTAACCACCAACGCTCGTTTGGCTTCTGCCTTCATTAATGCCTTCTGCACGTTGAATGTAGAAGATTTGGACATTAAATGTTGGCAAGAATATTAATGGTTGATGTTGCCTATAATTATTTGTTCTTTCGAGCAACTTTTTAAGGTAACGCAATATAAAAGTAAACATTAAGCAGTATCTCCTTCTCGTTTTTCTGAGAGGGAGATACTCATCCTTTTAAAAACATCAGGCGAAATGGAACAAGTTTGTTGGGGCTTTATAGGCTGTGGTGAGGTTACAGAGAAAAAAAGTGGCCCGGCTTTTAATCAGATTGAAGGCTCGAAAGTAGTGGCTGTGATGAGTCGCCGCGCCGAGAAGGCACAATCCTATGCCGAGCGTCATGGCATCGCTCGATGGTATACCGACCCACAGGAACTTGTGAACGATCCCGAGGTGAATGCCGTTTACATAGCCACTCCTCCCTCCACGCATGCCACCTATGCCATTATGGCTATGAAAAGTGGTAAGGCTGTGTATGTAGAGAAGCCTATGGCATCGAACTATGAGGATTGCTGTCGCATTAATCGTATCGCCGAAAAAACGGGCGTGCCTTGTTTCGTGGCTTACTATCGTCGCTATTTACCTTACTTTCAAAAGGTTAAGCAGTTGGTGCTAGAGGGCATGGTAGGGAAGGTAGTAAATGTGCAGATTCGTTTCGCTGTACCCCCACGCGATTTGGATTATAATAAGACCAACTTGCCTTGGCGTGTGCAAGCCGACATTGCGGGGGGTGGTTATTTCTACGATTTGGCTCCTCATCAAATCGACTTGTTGCAAGAAATGTTTGGGCCTATTATTGAGGCCGAAGGCATCACGGCCAATCGTGGGGGCTTGTATCAAACGGAGGATTCCGTAAGTGCTTGTTTTCGTTTCGATAGTGGCTTGCCTGGCTCTGGCTCTTGGTGCTTTGTAGCTCATGAATCGGCAAAGGAGGATCGCATTGACATCGTTGGCGATAGAGGATCACTTTCTTTTTCTGTTTTCACCTATCAACCCATAGTGTTACAAAATGAGAACGGTCGTCAGGAGTTCGTGATTGAGAATCCACCTTACGTCCAGAAACCCTTGATTGATTTAGTCGTGAAGCATTTACAGAATAAGGCCATTTGTAAATGCGACTGTGTAAGTGCCACTCCTGTCAATTGGGTAGTCGATCGCATCTTGCGTAAATTCTAAACGTCACTAGAAGGTTATTTCTAATAAAAGAAGACGCCTCTTATAAAGTTTAGAGAAGAGATAAAGTTTTAGGTTATAAACAAATTCTATCACATATTGTTTGTTTGCTTGTTGAGCATTTGTTTCAACAAGCCAGTTTGTGCGCAGTTTCCTGCGGACAGTTTGCGTGTAACCTCCAATGGGGGGGCGGTTGCAG
>CAVKKI010000088.1:0-4506 GCA_963656725.1 Oribacterium sp.
CCACAGAGTGGTGTAGAGATCGGCTTGTTCTATCGAAGTGTAGAGAGGTGGAGCTAGAAAAAGAGCTGTTTCTTGCGGCGTTGTAAACATTTGTGCCACTTTTTGCGCTTTGTTTGACCTTTGTTCAACGTCGATGCCGTGTGGTTGGATGGACAGACTTAGTGCATAGACATGTTGGGTGTGTGAGATGCTGATTTCTAGTTTTTTGTGGGGTAGGTAGGGCTTACCGTTTTCTTGTTTATGGATGGGGGTAAAGGTGTTAAATAATTTGTTGATGAGCAGCTGAATGGAGAGCTTTTCTATGCGTCGTTTTTCGGGTAGGTTTTCATAATGGTGAGTGAGGGGGATGTGTTGGGTGGCGGCTAATTGTAGAATTTGTTGGGCTGTTAGTGTGTGTTGCCACAAAAAAACTCGTACTTCATTGGCTTGTAGTTGGTTGTTGCCAAGAGGTACGAGTTTTTCTATTTGTGTGATGTGTTGTATGTTTATCAAGATGCTTGTGTTTAGAAGGGAAGCTTATTTTTGTCAGCCTCGGATAGTGGAGTGCTAGAGGGTTGGAAACCAGGGGTGGTTTGTTGTGTGGCCTCAGTTGTGTGTGGCTTGGGGGTGAGCAACTCGATGTTGGTGGCCCAGATTTCGGCTACTTTCCGGTTAACTCCCTTTTTATCGGTGTAGGTGCGGTAGCGTAGTTCGCCTTCAACGTAGAGCTTGTCACCTTTGTGTACATAGCTTTCTACAACCTTAGCTAACCCACGCCAAAGATAGATGGTGTGCCATTCTGTACGTTCGGGTACTTGTACACCGTTTTGTAAAGTATAGCCTCTTTGTGTGGTTGCTAGACTTACTTGTGCGGTGCAAACATCGCTTTCAATGTAGCGTATTTCAGGCTCGTTTCCTACGTTGCCAATGAGCATTACTTTGTTAAGTGACATGGTATTTTCTTGGTTTTTATGTGTGAGTGAGTTTTTCTCTTTTTACCCCTCTGCATTGCTTTCGTCTTAAAACATAATGTCTGCTCGCGCTAAGTATGGCCTATCGGATGCGATCGGCTGCCCTAACTAGTTCTTCGTCGTGTTTGATGGCTTTTTTTGCCAAATAAAGTGTAGCTATTGAGAGCAGGGGAAATAGTAAGCCAATGTGCGCAGTGTAGGGGACTTCAAGTTGCCACACGTTGTGGTGGGTGATGAGTGCAAACACTGCGTACCAAGCAAGGTTGCTCACGATGGCGGCGTTTGCCCATCGAATTTGTGTCTTTCTATTTTTATAGCAACACAAACAGATGAGGGCTAGTACAATGGTGAGCAAAGACAATGTGTGGTAGCTCCAAACTGGCCATAGAGTGTTTTGTGGTGAAGTTGCTTGGCCACTGACTAGTGGCACAAAGAGTGTGAAAGCGGAGAAAATAGCGGCTAGGAGCAAGTAGATGCTTTGTATGCGTTGTATCATGCTTCTGTGCTCAAATTGTCTTTATCTTTGGCGGGGTTGCGGAAGTAAATATGATGGTGTAAGAATTCGTCGGCAGCCATAAGTGTGGGCTTAGGCAATTTTTCGTAGTAGCGTGAAATTTCGATTTGTTCGCGGTTTTCGAAAGTTTCTTCAAGGTTATCGTTGGCTGAAGCGAATTCTTTCAATTTCTTTGAAAGATCTTCTTTCATCTGCACGGAGATTTGGTTAGCGCGTTTGGACATAATTACTACGCTTTCGTAGATGTTGTTTGTGCCATCGCAGAAGTCCATGAGGTTGTGTGTGACGGTGTTAGTGGGTGCTTTGCTTTTTTTGTAGTCCATTTTTATGCTATTTTTTATTGTTATCGTTGTGAGTTGTGTGAGGAGTTAATTGTTGTTGGCGTTGTCAGCCGCTTCGCTAGTGGTGGAGTCTTCGCCAGTAGTGGCATATTTTTTTGCTTTGGCGAAAAGGGCTTTGGCCTCGTTTGTGTATTTTGATTCGGGGTATTCGGTAAGGAACCCGTAGTATTCGTCGATGGCGTTATGATATCGTTCTTCTTTTTTGCTTTCTACACTGAATTGTGCGAGTTGAAATTTAGCTCTAAGTATGAGCATAGCAAAGTCTTCTCGTCGGCTCGTGTAGGGATAGTCTTTGATGGCGTTTTCAGCCGTGACAATGCAAGCACCATAATTACCGTTTGTGCCGTTTCCGATGTAGGTGCCAAGGTCGTAGTAGAGTTTAGCTGAAAGATATTCTTTTTCTACGAGTTTGTCTTGTAGTTTAAAGATGAGATCTTGCGCTTGTGCTCTAAGACGGCTATTGGGGTAGTTTTCAATGAAATTTTGAAATTCAGTGACGGCTTTGAATGTGTCGGTTTGGTCTAGTTTGGGTTCGGGCGTAAGTTGATAGAGGGAATATCCACAATTGTAGCGTGCTTCTTCAGCGTATTTGCCTCGAGGGTATGTTTTATAGTATTTTTCGAAGAGGGTGGCAGCTGCTTGGTAGGCGTGTGCCTCCATGTTGCATAAGGCTGTTAAATAAAGGGATTCTTCGCCTTGGTCAGTGCCCTTTAGCACAGATAAAACGTCTTGCAATAGGGTGGCCGCACGGTTGTATTGACCTTCGGCGTAATATTGTTTGGCGGCTTCGTATTTGTATTCGTAGTCTTGCGTTTTCACCACTTGATTGTAGTCAGCGCAAGAAGCTAGACTTAGAGCGAGAACGGCGAGGAGTAAGTACTTCATATGTAGGTGCTTATAATTCTGTGCAAAGTTACGAATATTTTTTGAACTTGCTTGGTCTTTTTGTTTTTTTAGGGGAAAGTGCAAGGTTTTTCATGCGTAGAAAGAACATCGACCTATATAAGGCAAGCACAAAGGAATTTCTGAATTTGCTACATCAAAATAGGGCAATGATCTCATTTCTCTCTAGTACGTGGGTAAGTTGTTCCTTTATGGCTTGTGGTGGTTGCTCGATTGTATTCTTACCATCCTAGATAATTATTTATAGCTTTTAGGTTGGCCCTTACGAAATAGAGCATTATTCTTTTTTTCTTAGCCTTCAATAACTTTTCCTCTTTTGTTCTAGTCACTTATTGAATTTACTCGAGGATTTTTAATAGCATTCGGAAATACATAATTTAAAATGAACCTGATTAACTGTTGATTACGTTTTACGTTCCCCATTCAATCTCCCTTAAAATGAGTTTTCTCGTTGGGCTTAAATGAAGAATGTGTTGAGTGTGTTTCAGCTGAAGGACGTGCGAACATCAACTGAAGGTAGCACGACTTCCAACTGAAGGTAGCACGACCACCAATTGATGCACGACAACATTGATGATGATTGTGATTGATTAACAAAGACTGATTAAACTTTGCGTCATTCTTACTTCTTAACTAATATACTTCACACTTAACATAGTCTCTTATTATGGGTCTATGTTGATTCGTGTGGATAACGTATAGTTCAAATTCCGCAAAAGTATTACCTTTAAAGTCATGGATACAAATATGTTATCTTCAATAGGTTTCAACCTGCCTTCACCCTGTAAGGTGGTGAAAAGTGGGTTATGCATGTCTGATGGCAGCAACGTTCGCAAGCTTCATATATGGATGAGTATGTTCTTTTTTTGGGGGGGAGAGAATTTCGAACGTACCCCATCCAAAAAATATCCTATTTCGAATGGAGCATATGGTGATGTGAGGGAGATGTAAATATGAAAATAGGAGATAAACACCTATGCTAGTGTTTACCTCCTATTCGTTTTTATGGGGTTGAAGAGAACTTTTGAGTAAAGTAGATTTGCATTAAGACTAGAACTTTTTGCTACTTTTCTTATTTGCTTATTCTGCTGGCTCGTTATAGTTACTTCTTGAATTGCTTTTTTGCCAATGTTTCTGGTTGCATTGCCTTTAGAATGAGACCGAATGAAACATTTATCCGTTCATTGAGGCTATGAATTCTGTGTTGTCGCGAGTGTTTTCCATTCGCTTTTTCACGTCGACCATCGCTTCCATGGGGTTCATGTCTGAAATGTAGTTGCGAAGAATCCACATGCGCTTTCTAGTGAGTTCATCTTGTAGAAGGTCGTCGCGTCGGGTAGACGAGGCTATGATGTTGACAGCAGGGAAGATGCGTTTGTTTGCTAATGTGCGGTCGAGCTGTAGCTCCATGTTGCCCGTACCCTTGAATTCTTCGAAGATAACTTCGTCCATTTTTGAGCCAGTGTCGATTAAGGCTGTGGCAATGATGGTGAGCGAACCACCACCTTCGATGTTGCGTGCAGCTCCAAAGAACCGTTTGGGTTTTTGTAGGGCATTAGCGTCGACGCCACCTGATAGAATTTTACCTGAGGTGGGGGCTACGGTGTTGTAAGCTCTGGCTAAACGGGTGATGGAGTCGAGGAAGATGACCACATCGTGTCCGCATTCTACCATTCGCTTTGCTTTGTCGAGCACAATTCCTGCTATTTTCACGTGGCGTGAGGCGGGCTCGTCGAAGGTGGAGGCAATGACTTCGGCTTTCACCGTGCGCATCATGTCAGTAACTTCTTCAGGGCGC
>CAVKKI010000088.1:4516-5628 GCA_963656725.1 Oribacterium sp.
GGTAGGTGTCGGGGTGATTGCGGGCAATGGAATTAGCTATGTCTTTCATAAGCATAGTTTTACCTGTTTTGGGCTGTGCCACAATCAAGGCACGTTGGCCTTTGCCGATGGGAGTGAAGAGGTCGACGATGCGTGAAGATGTGCTATCGTTTGTGCCCGAGCATAGGTTGAATTTTTCTTCGGGGAAGAGGGGTACGAGATGTTCAAAGGAAACACGGTCGCGTACGTCGGTGGGTAGTAGACCGTTGATTCGCTCAATCTCCATAAGGGCGAAGAATTTTTCGCCCTCGCGGGGTATTTTTACTTTTCCCTCTACCACATCACCTGGTTTTAAACCATATTGACGTATTTGCACGGGTGAAACATAGATGTCGTCGGGTGAGGGAAGGTAGTTGTAGTCTGACGAACGGAGAAATCCGAAGCCTTCGGGCACAATTTCGAGCACCCCACGGCCTTCGAGTAAATGGTCGATAGGTGCAGGTCTTGCGGGTGTTTGTGGCTCCGAGTGGGCCTTTTTTGAGGAATTTTCTTTGCCGTTGCGCTCTTGTAAGCGAGGTTGCATCATGGGATCGTCTTTAAACTTTCTGAATTTCGGACGAGGGGATGCTTCGGCCTCTCCTGTCGTGCGAGAAAGGGGGGCATTTGACTCTTCTTTGTAATAGTCGGCGCGAGGATAGTAATCGGTTTGAGGAACGTTGAGTTCAGTGCCTTCGAAGAGTACGGGTATATCTTTCACAATGAGCAATCCCTCTTCGTTATTGGGGTTTTGCTCAGGACTAGGCATGATGGCCTTGGGGGCTTCTTCAACCTCTGATTTAGATTGTTGGCTTGACTTGTGGCTATTGAGGGTACGCTTCACTTCTTCCATGTCGAGCACATCTGCGTTTTCTTTTACCTCGGTGGATTGATTTTCGCGTTGTTGACGCATTTGCTCTGCGATGAAATCGGGCAGATCGGCTAGGTCGTCATGGGGAGTTTGTGGTGTGTTGTTTTGTTCTTTCTCAGTTTCTTCCTCTTGCTCTTGCTCTTGTGTGGTTGTATTGGCTACATCGGTTGCAATCTCGGCGGTAGTTTGTTGTTCTTCGGCTAGACGACGAGCTTCAATTTCGGCC
>CAVKKI010000088.1:5638-10234 GCA_963656725.1 Oribacterium sp.
GGGTTGCATCGAGGGCACTTTCGTCTACGGAAGTGATAGAGGAATTATTGATAGCTTGCGGAGCATCAGAGCCTACTTTCTCGCTGGGGGCAGCTAGAGGTTCGGCTGCAGTTTTGCGAACGATGCGTGTGCGCTTTTTCGGAGTTGCGGTGGCGGCAGATTTGGCCGTGTTGTCGGCTTGTGCGTCGAGTATGTCGTAGATGATTTCCTCTCTAGTCTTGTCGTTTGCGTTATTTATGTTCATCTGTTGGGCTAATGCTTGCAGTTCTGCGTCGTTTTTTTCTAGCAGTTGCTCTTTGGTTAAGTTTTCCATTATGCGATGTTTAATGTGTATGGGGAGGAGCCGTGATGGGGTATGCTCGTAGCTTGATAGGCGCTATATAATATGAGTGGCTATTCCATAGCGACAAGCTATGGGGCGACGAACGCAATTTTTGCTTCTTCCTTCTGCTTGGGGGCAAAAAGCTAAATTACCTCTTTGGGGCAGTGATTTCAGTTGGGATTGTTAATAATAATTCTCGGTTGATGAGAATTAGGAATTTTTGTGGGGAAAGGTTCCTGTTTTTTTAGGGGAGCTACAACCTTATCTGTCTTGTTTAGGTTTACGTTACCTAGTGGCTCCTTGGCTAAATCGGCTGCAAAATTAGTAAGAAAACGCTTTCTTTGCAACTTTATTAGCCGAAAAAATGGCTGTTTTGTGACTTTAATGGCTTATTTTGCGCTTGTTTTGGCTTGTTTTGGCTTATTCTTTCTTCGGAATAGTTCCCGTAGGTTATTGAAATCGCGTTTCAACATGAGACCTACTCCTTGGGTGGTGAGTGATGACTTGGTGAAATATCGATCGTTGGTTTCGCTGTAGGCTCGTAGGCTGACGCTGCCTTTTGGAGTGAGCAAGTAGCGTATGTCGAAATCACCCACGAAGTTGGAGGTATAGGTTGGCTTGTCGCGGTAGCCGAAGTTTCCGTTAATAAGCAGGCGGTCGTTAAATAATCGCCCCTGTAGCAGGCCGTCCACCTCGAGGTTGTTCCAATTGTCGTCGCCAGGGTTGAAGTTTGTGCCGAAACTCCATTTTGATTGATTGCCAAGAAGAGAGGAAATGGCTGTATTGAGTTGCCCCGTGAGGGTGGTAGACACGAGCGAGCGCATGGCGGCCGTTGATTGCTGTTGCGTAGTACCATTGCTGGTGGTATTGGCGTTTGTGGCGGAAGTGAGGAAACGCCCCATTCCGAGCAAACATACCACTTGCTTGCTCATGTCTTCTTCGGTAGAGATGAGTTGCCTTACCATTTGTTTCTCGTCGTCGGAGATGTTATGGAGATCGAGGTCGAAATCTACTTGAGGAGTGCTAGCTTTTCCTCCGATGTTGAGCAAACAGTCTGCTCTCACCGTTTTGTTGCTAAAGCCTGCAGCATAGTTGAGGTCGTTGAGCGACACACCGCCCACGGTGTAGATTGCCTGTAGGCTGAGGTCGGCATTAAGAGGGTCACCTGTAAATGTGATGTGACTACCTTGCTGCAAGGTAAGGTTCTTGCGTATGATGTCTTGAAGGCTGATTTTATACTCTCCGTGATCAACTGTATAGGTGCCATAGAGGGTGAAAGTTCCGTGATTATGCCAAGTGGCTCTGAGTGCACCATTGCCATAGGCTGTGATGGCATCACCTGCACGGCTATCAGTGATAATTCGTAGCTGAGCTTGCGGGGTGACGTTGAGTAAAAAATTAAGCACGATGTCGGTGGGCATGTCTTCGTTTTTGGTATTTTTCTTAACCTCGGTGGCGAGCGCTTGGGGCATTTCTTTTTTCTTTAACGTGCTAAGAAGGGTTTGAGTGGTGTCGGTGGGTGTGATAGTGTGGAAGCGTATCATTGAATCGTCGGTCGATAAGGCCGACTGTGTGCCAAGGTCGTAGGTAAATGTGGTTCGGGCCTCGGGGGTAAGCATAATGTCAGCGCTAAAGTGTGAGGGCCATCCTTTTAGACTCACGCTACCTGTGCCTGTGGTGTGGCTGTAGAAGGGAAGGTCGGGGGTGTGTGGCTGATCATAGCAGAGCAGTTTGTTGGCTGTTAGGTCGAAGTGGTAGTTGAGGTTCTTTAAATGTGTGTGACGCAGTTCGCCTTCAGCGCTGCCCGTACCCCCATATTTGTCGGTTACGGTGAAGTTGTGGAAGGCAAATAGACCTTGCGACATATCCACTTCACCATCACTCACTTTATAGTTCACTCCTGTTGAGAGCACTTTTGCCTGACAATTGGCTTTTACTTTCCCTTCAAAATCGAGTGCTTTAAACGGCCCGTAAAGACGCACTTTCCCTGTAGCTTCTCCACTAAATTGTCCAAAGATTCCGTCGATGTACCGGCGTAAAAAATTGAGTTTTGTATGCTTGGCTTCGATATTAAGAAGCAAACCTTTTTCGGCCAATGACACATAGCCTTCTACATTTGTTCCATGCCCTTCAGTCTCGGGTAGATGCATTTTGGCGTTAAGGTTAATGCAGTTCTCTCGTTTATTCCAATTGGCCAAAATTTCGGTGTTGCCCATTTCACCATTATTAAAGGTGAATTGAGGAATGTGGAGCTTAGCATGCACTTGAGGCGTTTGTTCTTGTTGGGTAAACACGGCTGTGCCTGTGGCTTGTCCACCAAAGGATACTGCGTCGAAGTTGATTAGGCTTAGCACGTAGTCAATGTCAATGTGATTGAGCTCGGCCACAATCGAGTCGTTCTTGTGTGGAGCTACATGGCCGTTTATATTAAGTGATTGATTAAGATGGCTTAGCTTAACGTTTGAAAATGAAAGTTCTTTATCGATGTAGGAAAGACGCCCTGATGCAATATTCCAAAGGGTGTCAGCAAGGGCAAACTGAGTGGGCAGAATATGCATCTCGAAGTTCGTTCCCTGTGTTTTGCGAGGCAAAAAGCGTGTGAGACTTCTAAACTCACCATTGTATCGGCTATAGTTTGTAGCTTTCCAACCAACATGGGTGAGCAGTGTGCCTTCTTGTGTGCTGAGATCGGCAGATAGACTATAGTCACGGTTTGCAATGGTTTTGTGTGCCTGTAGTAGGCACTGGTAGGTGGAGTCTTGTCCATTGAGGTAGACGCTTGGCCGATCAATTACTTGCGAGCCTATGGCGATTCTCTCGGTGTAGGCAGTGAGGTAGGTGCGCCCAGTGCCCGTGCAAAGTGTGCCTTGTAGTTCAATGGGCGAACTTATGTCTATCTTTACGCCGAGCAATTTATAGAGAATGTCGGTGCGTTTTATTTGAGCATTAATTTGCCACATTCGTTGCAGGTCGCGTTCACTTTGCTTGCGAAGCAATCCAGGCAGATTTTTTTGTATAATGTGTTTTACTCCCTCGGTGAGGTGTTCCACCGAAAGGTCGCCCGTGAGACAGGCGTCGGCAAAGTCGCTCTGTAGGCTAAATCGCTGATTTTGGCCCTCTATCTCGTGCAACGTTGCGTGCAAGTGATTAAGATTGTAGTTGCCAAATTTTCCGTTGGCTAGTTGAAAATCGTTGATTTTTACATCACCCAACGGCAATCCTACACTTCTTGGGGTGAGATTGACTTCAATTTTTCCGCTAATGGATGCCTTGTCAAAGGGTGTGTTAAGACCTAGCTTCTGGGGTGTAAGATACTTTATATCAGCTTTAGCTGTAGCGTGCATTACTTGTTTGTCCTTCAATGAAATAGCAGCATTCGATGAAAGCAATGCATTAGGGTCGTTTGATGTGAGTTCAACAATAGCACTTAGGGGATTATAATCTGCTCTTAGTTGCAAGTTGCGATAGGTATAACCCTTCCATTCCAATTTCTCAATGGCGCTGTTTGAGTGGAGGTCGGGGTGCTTGGCTTCTTGCCAATTAGCCGACACCTTCGTTTTGAACGTGATGTTTGTGGGAAGTGCCTCGTTGCGGAGCAATACGTCTGGTTGAGCGTTGACTAGCTCGAGGTTTGCTTCTAGTTTCTTTTGATGAATTTGAGCGTCAGCTAACAGTTGGCCCACCGCTGTTTGCAAACGGAATGAGGCTTTCCCGTCACCACATTTAGAATAGTTGAAATATCCGTTGCAGTTCACGTCGCCCAATTGTGAGAGTATAGCTTGCGTGGGGGCTTTTACATGATTTGTCCAGATTGGTAGCTTGTTGATGAGCGCTTGCTTCACTTCAAACTGTTTGAGTGTAAGGAAATAATGTATGTCATTAGCACGGTTCTTTGTGATACGAGCGTTGGCAAGCAGTGAGAGTGTATGATTGGTTTCGCTAATGGCTAACGACTCTATTTGCAAACTTTGTGGTGATATTCGTAGGTGCCCCGATAGAGTGAGCGTTTCGTTAAGATTGCGGGGAAGGCCTTTTATTAATGGACGGATGTCGCTCGTGTTGATTATGGCTTTTTTTAAAGCGGTTTCGAGATTAAGTGTGTGAGTTAACTGAGAAAGACTTTGGCCGAGGTCGTAGCGAGCTATGAGGTAATCTTGAAAAAGGCGAGAGTGAGGCAATTCGATGTAAAAGTCTTTTAATTCGGCTTGCCTTTTGTTGGCTTTCAACTTTAGAGTAAGTTGGTTCAGTTGTAAACCGCTTTGCTCTGTGAGGGC
>CAVKKI010000089.1:0-3561 GCA_963656725.1 Oribacterium sp.
AAGCACAGAAGCAAGCACAGAAGCAAGCACAGAAGCAAGCACAGAAGCAAGCACAGAAGCAAGCACAGAAGCAAGCACAGAAGCAAGCACAGAAGCAAGCACAGAAGCAAGCACAGAAGCAAGCACATGGGTTATTCAAAAGCCGCTTGCCCGCCACTTGCCCCGACGCGAGACGCGTCGCCCCCCAAGTGCTCCCCAAGTGCTAGCGTCTCCTCTTTCTTGAGAAAAAAACTTGCCCCAAACCGTGTAAGAAGAAAAAAATAATTCCTACCTTTGTCGTGCACAACCCACACAAACACCCTTCATAGCTTATGAAAAGAAAAATATTTTTAACCGCCCTAACTCTTGCAGCCCTTTCGGCACCTAGCCTGCAAGCCCAAGCGCAAAGCACTGCACAAGGCATTGCCCAAGCCGCTACGCCAGAGCTAAAAATAAAGATAGACCCCAAAGGCCGCATAGGCTTTGTTAACCCACAAGGCCAAGTGGTGACGGCCTGCCAATATAGCTCGGCCCAACCCTTCGAGGGCGGACTGAGCATTGTGTCGAAAGGCGAAAAGTTTGGCGCCGTTAACGAGCAGGGCCTCGAGGTGGTGAAACCACAATACGACGAGGTGAGCCGTTGGGGCCAAGGCCTGTTGCTTGTGAAAAAAGGCAAGAAGTGGGGCTTGGCAAGCGGCGCTGACGGCAAGCTCTGCGTGCCCGTGGCCTACAGCTACATTTCGCGCCCCAACCGCTATGGCAAGGCCTGGCTTGTGAAGGGAGGCTCGGTTGTGAAGCAGATGACGACCAACTCGCAAACCGGAGCGCAAGAGCAACAAACCGTGTTCGCTAACGCCAAAGTGGGCATTGTTAACGCCGATGGCACGGTGAGCATCGAGGCCAAGCAAAAGGGCCTGTTCGAGTTTGCAAAACACGACACCGGGCTGCTCAAAGGCGGCAACATGATTATGCTCTCGGGCAATGTAACGATGGGCGACACCTGCCTCACCGACTGCCAATATATGGGCTTTAACAAAACCCCCGCGCTGGCCAACTCGGGCGTGATGGACGGCTCGGGCAACGTGCTGGCCAAAGTGGGCGCACACAGCTATTTCACCCGGCCCGAGAGCGGCATGATGGCTTGGCTCGACGTGTCGAAAAAGAAACACACCTTCGGCTTTCACAACGTGCAGACGGGGGCGGAGTTTGAAGTGCTCACCACGAGTGTGCCAAAAGAGAGCAGCAGCGAAACACCCGTCTACCTCGTAGCCTTTCACGGCCAGCTGGCCACAGTGAGCGCCACGGGGGCGGGCCACGATTATAAAATAATCAACCAACAAGGACAAACCCTGGCCGAGGGCTTCACCTCGGTGCAACACAACGACCTGGCTCGCGCCTGGTGTGGACGCACCGCCACGGGCCCGTGTCAGCTCTTTAACGACGAGGGCCAACCCCTGCTGCCCCAAGGCACTGAGGTGGAGGATGTGAACTTCTCGAACACCGTGACCGACGGCACTCTGCTGGCCGTGAAGAAGGGTGGCAAATGGGGCGTGATGAAAGTGCCCAGCGCCCAAGTGACCGTGCCCTTTAATTATAAAAACGTGGCCCTTCACTGCGACGTGGCCATTGTGACCAACGAGGCCGACCAACAAGGCGTGGTAAACCCCACTACGGCCGCTCAGATCGTGCCTACGCAATATGCCTTTGTGTTTGCCCCGCGCCAGGCCGGCACCACCATGTTTTGGTGCAAAAAGAAGAGCGACTCACTGTGGTATGCCTACGACACGCGCAAAAAGCGCGAAGTGACCGCGGGCTACGCCAACGCCACCAACTATCTTCACCACCTGGCCTTTGCCGCGCCCAAGGGCCTCGAGGTGGATAGCAGCCAAGCCCTGCGCGCGCAAATGCCCTATAACACCACGAACGAGGGCTTCGCAAAAGCTTGGGCCGACTCCGACTTTGGCTGCATCCTTAACGAGCGCGGCGAGGTGGTGGCCACGGGCCCCTTCTACCGGGGGCAGTTTGAGCGAGTGGCCACACTGCTCAGCGAGCAAGGCGCCAAGCCCCTCTCGCCCAGCGAAAACAAGGCCCTGCTGCTGAAGCTAACGCGCGAACAGCGCACCTACCCCATGAAGGAGAAGATTAGCGAAATGGATTGGGATTTTTAATATTCAGCGTTTGCGCTTGCGCCGCCACTAGCGCCGACGCGAGACGCGTCGCCCCCAGAGCTACTAGCGCTGCCACTTAAATTCTAAAAAAAACACACCAAAGATGAAACATCTGCATAAGCTTGTCACTCTAGCCGCGGGCTTTTTATTAACTTTGCCCACGCTAGCTCAAACCTCAACAGCCACTCAAGGCGAGGGGGGCGAGGGGGCGAAATATCGCCGCAGTTCGCTCTACACCCTAATGATTAACCACACAGAGCAGAAATATGCCGACGAAATACGCCGCGTGTTCGTGACACTGCCCTGTCCCGATAAATTCAACGACCACGACTTGAGCGTGAAGGTGGTAAACCTCGACAAAAAACTCAAAGGCGCAAGGAGCGACGACGAGAACGAGGCCATCACCACCTTCCTCACCGACAACCTGGTGGCAAGCCGCCTGGTGGCCAAATGGTTTAACCGCGACAGCTACACCGGCCAGTGCGACATGGAGCTGGTGAAAGAGCGCGGCCTCTATAACGCCTCGAAATTCGACGCCCTGTTGGCCTCACACTCGCAGCGCGGCCAAGCCCTGCTCTCTGACGCGGGCGAGGAGCTCATTGGCAACACCTTTGTGGTGGTGAACGACATTCGCTATCTCGACAAAGAAAAGCGCGGCAAAGTCATTGGCGGTGTGTTGCGCGGCCTGGGCGCCATTGCGAGCGGCCTAGCAGGCACGAGCAGCAACCCCTTCGACTCGTTTGCCGACATGGCCGAGAGCTTAAAGGGCTTTAAAGTGCGCGTTAACTCCTTCCTCTACCGCTTGGAGTGGAACGATGATTTGGCAATGAACTTCTATCGCACGCAATATGCCACCACCGACCACGACACCGGCAAGCGCAACGCTTTCAACGCCTCGCGCGGCAGCTATCGCCTGGTTTACGTGGGCAAGCAAGAGAGCAGCGGCAGCACCACCTCATTTATGGGTGTGAACCTCGACGACCCCATCATGATGGTGCGCAAGGCTTGCCAACGCGCCTTGGATGAGAATGTGGCCGCCCTGCAACACTCGCACGAGGAGTTTCGCACGTTCACCCCCATCGTCACCACCCAACCCCTCACGGCCTACATCGGCATGAAAGAGGGCGTTGACGCCAACACGCGCTTCGAGGTGCTCGAAACGGTGGAGGCTGAAGACGGCACACGCTCTTACAAGCGCGTGGGCGTGGTGAAACCCACTAAAAACCTTATTTGGGACAATCGCTACATGGCTCTTGAAGAGGGCGCCGAGGGCGCCGGCTTGGGGGCCACCACCTTCACCCACGTGAGCGGCACGACTGATTATTTTGAGGGCATGCTGCTTAGGGAGATTACCGAGAAATAAAATTCAAGCTCTTGGGGGCTGAGCACTTGGGGGGCGACGCGTCCCGCGTCG
>CAVKKI010000089.1:3742-10130 GCA_963656725.1 Oribacterium sp.
CGCGTCGCCCCCCAAGAGCTAGAGCCACTTTTAGCGCCGCTTCTTGCTCGCTAATTGCCCCGACGCGGGACGCGTCGCCCCCCAAGAGCTCAAGCGCCCCTCAAAAAAATTAAAACTATAACCACAAAAAACAATGAAAGCTCAACTCAAACACCTATTCGCCTTGATCACCGTGGCCCTCATGCTCTGCTTCGGCTTTAGCCAGCAGCTTCAGGCCAAGGGCAACGACCCACTGAAATACGACATACAGGCCGCAGGCTCGGGCACACAAGGCACTTATTTAGTAAAAGTCTACGTCTACTCCTCGTCGGCCAAAGAGGCGCAGCTGAAATATGCCGCCGTGCATGGCGTGTTGTTCCGCGGCTTTGCCGGCACACCCTCTGCCCCCGCCTTGGCAGGCTCGCCCACGGTTGAGAAAGAGCATGCCGACTATTTTAATGCCTTCTTTGAAAAAGAAAAAACCTATATGCAATATGCTAGCGTGATTGCGGGCAGCTATGAACGCGTGAAGCTGGGCAAAGGGGGCTATAAGGTGGGAGCCACCGTGCAGGTGAACAAAGACCAACTGCGCACCGACCTTGAGAAGGCGGGAGTGATTCGCGGCTTGAACACGGGGTTTTAAGCTTCTTTTGGGGGCGCGTTCTATCAATCTCTTAAAAAGCGCTGCCACTAGCGCCGACGCGAGACGCGTCGCCCCCGGAGCTACTTGAGCTGCTACTTGCGCCGACACTAGCGAATTGGAGAAAAATTTTAAAACAGGAAAAAGCAATGAAATCTTCAAACCATAACCTTTTGCTTGGCGCCACCGTCACTTTTGGCGCTGCGCTGAGTTTGATGGCGCTAACGGGCTGTGGCTCGAGCGCTAAAAGCACCGAAGTTTATGCGCCACACCCCGTGGAGTGTATGGGCGTGGAGCACGATGGCTCGCAAACGCTGCGTGTGTTTGGCACGGGGCGCAACAAGGCCGACGCGGTGGAGCAGGCAAAGAAAAACGCTGTGCGCGAGGTGATTTTTAAAGGCATCACTCACGGACAGCAGGGTTGCCAAACGCGGCCCATTCTTGCCGAGGTGAACGCTGAAGAGCGCCACGAGGATTATTTTAACCGCTTCTTCGCCGATGGCGGCGATTATGCTAACTATGTGACGCTCGACGATGAACGTCGCCACTCGCGCGACCGCGAAAAGGCGCAAACCTTTGTGAGCCGCACTATCACCGTGCGTGTGTTGCGACCGCAACTGAAGGAAAGGCTTAAGGCCGATGGCGTGCTGAAGTAAACTGCGCTTGCGCGCTTCGGGGCTGATGGCGGGTTGAAGTAAACTGCGCTTGTGTGTGTGCGAGCTTCGTTCGTCACTTCCCTCATTCATCTCTATTCTCATTCAACACAAAAAGAAAAACCAATTGCTTATGAAACGCAATATATTCACCCTTTTGGCCGCGTGCCTCTTGACTGCAGTGAGCGCCTTTTCGCAAGCTCGCAAGCCCACCCTGATGGTGGTGCCTAGCGACCGCTGGTGTGACGAACACGGCTACATGGAAACCTTCGACAACCAGGGCACCACGGTTTACTCGCCCAACTATCAGAAGGCCTTCGTGAAAGATAAAGACATTAACAACGTGATTGGCAAAATCAACACGTTGATGGCCGCTCGCCAGTTCCCCTTGAAAGACATGCAGCAACTGGTGAAAAACGTGGAGCGCAGCAGTGCTGAAAATTCGCTCATTCAGAGCAAAACGAGCGGTGCCTCGATGGCCGAAACCGACCGCGACCGACTGTTGCGCCGAGCTAAGTGTGACATCATTCTGGAGCTCGACTGGAACGTGAACCAAACTGGGCCGCGCACCAGCATCACCTACAACCTGCAGGCGAAAGACAGCTACACGGGTAAGGCCGTGGCCGGTGCGCAAGGCACGGGCAAACCTTCAATCAGCGCCGAACTGCCCGTGTTGCTCGAAGAGGCCGTGCAAGACAATATGGACAACTTCACCGCGCAGTTGCAATCGTACTTCGACGACCTTTTGACCAACGGGCGCGAGGTGGCGCTCACCATTCGCGTGTTTGACAATGGGTCGGGCCTCGACCTCGAGAAGGAGTATAACGGCGAGGAGCTTTCGGAAATCATTACCAACTGGGTAGACGATAACACCGTGAGCCACCGCTTTTCGAAAGGGGAGTCGAGCGAAGACATGATGGACTTTGAGCAGGTGCGCATACCCCTTTATAAGGACGTGAACGGCCGCCAGCGCGCCATCGACACCGAGGACTTTGCGCGCGACCTGCGCAAGTTCCTCAAACAAGCGCCCTATAACATTGAGTCGAAAATCATTAACCAAGGCTTGGGCAAATGCACCCTCGTGTTGGGCGAAAAATAAGATCCAAAAAAAACGCAGAAAGAAAAAAAGAAGAAGTTGGGGGATGAAGTCACCCTTTTCAAGCTGTGAAGCTTTAGCTCTCTCTCTTTATATTTTTGTTCCCTGCAAGCTGTGAAGCTTTCATTATCAACATAACTTTACGTTTTCACGACGATTCCTTCACTTCTTCTTCCTTTTTAATAAAAGGTGGTGATTTAAGTAGGTAATCAAAATTATTTTGTTCATCTACTTATAACTACCCTTATAACACACAACCGCTATGAAACAGATGAATTCTCTTTATAAGCTGGCCCTTGCCGCCGCCACCTTGTTGCCCTCGTTTGCCTTGTGCCAAAAGGCTGTGGCGCAAGAGTGTGAAATTGGCATTGACGTGGCCGTGATGGAACAAGATGAAAGCATTCCTGAGGCCGCAGCGCAGGTGTTTACCAACTCCATCAACCGCGTGGCCACCGATGGGGGCATGAGCTTGAGTGCGCCCTATAACCAATTCTACCTCACGGCGCGCTTCGACGTGCTCGACAAGCACATTGTGAGCGGCGCGCCCCGACAGGTGGTCTACAACCTGGGGGTGACCTACTACATTGTGGACAATGTGAACCGCAAGAAGTTTTCTAGCTCTTACGTAGAGGTGAACGGCGTGGGCACGAACGAAACGAAGGCCTTGATTAGCGCCTTCCGTCACCTCAACGCGCAAGACGCAAAGGTGAAGAAGATGTTGAGCGAGGGGCGCACGAAAATCTTGAACTACTTCAACGAGCAGTATCCCGCCATCTTGAAAGAGGCGCAGCGCCTGGCCGACCTTCAGCAGTTTGACCAAGCCATTGCCATGTGTGTGAGCATCCCAACCTGCTCGGCCGGTGGCGACCAGGCTGTGCAAACGGGGCTGAAAATTTATAACCGCTATCGCGACCGCATCAACTTGCAGCAGCTTAACAAGGCCCGTGCGCTTTGGGCGGCTACGCAAACGCAGGAGTCGGCTGGCGAGGTGGCTGAGTTGCTCTCGCAAATCGACCCCGACGCGGCTTGCTATAACGACGCGCTCGCGCTTTCGAAAGAGATTAAAGCGCAGGTGCGCAGCGACCTTAACTTTGAAATGCGCCAAAAATATGCCGACAGCGTGAAGCTTGAAGAGCAGCGCATTGCGGCCCTGCGCGCCGTGGGCGTGGCTTATGGCAATGGGCAGAAGGCGCAGACCACTAATATTGCTTGGGTGAGATAATGCTTGGGGGGGCTTGAGCTCTTGGGGGGTGAACTCTTGGGGGGCTTGAACTCTTGGGGGGCGACGCGTCCCGCGTCGGGGCAAGGGACGAGCAAGTGGTGGCGCAAGAAGTGAAGCATAATCTATGCATATTTATAATTTATTTGTTTTGCATTATTCTTTTCTTCTTGCGCCACCACTTGCTCGCTGCTTGCCCCGACGCGAGACGCGTCGCCCCCCAAGAGCTAGCGTTTTTTTAGAGAAAAAGTGGCAAAGCTGAAAAATTATTTCTATCTTTGCCCAGTCTTTACGAATTACATTCACTCATTTACTCTGGGCTAGATTGGATTTGACAGCGGGTAGAAGTGATTTGTAAGCACGCAGTGCGCTGGGAAGCGGGCACTTTAATCTCGACTTTCAACAATTTAACTGGCAATCAAGAATTTGCTCTCGCTGCTTAATCGAAGCACAGTAGATAAGCTTTATTCCGGCACAAGGTGCTGGAACGAGACATCACCCATAAGCTCTTGTTCCGAAACATTATGATATGGTGGTGTGGAAAGGTCGGGACTAGCCTCGTTGGGCCTTGACGGCGGGGTGAAACTTTTTAGAGGATAAGGGCTTGGCGCGGGTGGCATTGGCCTTGCTAAGCCTCGAAAACTTGAAGCAATGATAAGCGTGTAGAAAGCAAGTTGGTTCCCTGTTTGGACGAGGGTTCGAGCCCCTCCTAGTCCACACCACATGCAGCTCTTGGGGGCGCTTGAGCTCTTGGGGGGCGCAAGCTCTTGGGGGGCGCAAGCTCTTGGGGGGCGACGCGTCCCGCGTCGGGGCAAGTGGCGAGCAAGTAGCTATGCCTAGCACAAATGCTGCAAAAAAAGCCATTGAACTTTTCTTTTTGAATGAAAGAAAGTTCAATGGCTTTTTCTTTTGTGCTTTTTAATGGCTTTGTGCTTTTTAATGGCTGGGGCTAATTGCTTGCTACTTGCTCCGACGCGGGACGCGTCGCCCCCCAAGAGTTTGAGCCATTTCTAGCGCTGCTTCTTGCTTGCTACTTGCTCCGACGCGGGACGCGTCGCCCCCCAAGAGCTCAAGCCCCCTAAGAGCTCAAGCCCCCCAAGAGCGAGCGTCGCCGCCAAGAGTAATTTAGCCCACCTGGCTGCCGGCTGCCACCGTGCGGTCGACAGTGATGAGCGAGAGTGAGTCGTCGAAATTAACGGCCGAGAGGATCATGCCTTGGCTCTCGATGCCGCCAATGGTGCGGGGGGCGAGGTTGGCCACGTAGCACACTTGTTTGCCTACGAGCTCTGAGGGGTTGGTGTAGTGTTGGGCTATGCCGCTCACAATGGTGCGGCCCTCGGCGCCGTCGGCTAGGGTGAACTTGAGCAGCTTCTTGCTCTTCTTCACTTTTTCACAGGCCAGGACGGTGGCCACGCGGATGTCGAGTTTCTCGAAATCGTCGAAGGCAATGGTGTCTTTCACCGGGGCGGCTTTGAAGTTGGCGGCCTCGTTGGCTTTTTTCGTGTCGAGCAACTTCTGCACTTGGGCTTCGACTACGCTATCCTCAATTTTCTCGAAGAGCAACTCGGGCTCGGCGAGCTGATGGCCGGCGGGCAGGAGGTTGATGGCGCCCAGGCGGTCCCACTCCACTTCGCCAACGCCTAAGAGGGCGCGCAGCTTTTGGCTTGAGAAGGGCAGGAAGGGCTCGAAGGCAATGGCTAGGTTGGCCACGAGCTGCAGTGAGAGGTTGAGAATGGTTTTGACTCGCTCGGGGTTGGTTTTAATGACTTTCCAAGGCTCAGAGTCGGCAAGGTATTTGTTGCCGATGCGGGCCAGGTTCATGGCTTCTTTTTGTGCGTCGCGGAAGCGGAAGCCCTCGATGAGACGCTCCACCTCGGCTTTCACGCCCTTAAACTCTTCGATGGTTTGAAGGTCGTAGGCAGTCAATTCTCCGGCGGCGGGCACTAGTCCGTTGTAGTATTTTTTGGTGAGCTGCAGGGCGCGGTTCACGAAGTTGCCGTAAACGGCTACTAGCTCGTTGTTGTTGCGTGCCTGGAAGTCTTTCCAAGTGAAATTATTGTCCTTCGTTTCGGGCGCGTTGGCGGTGAGCACGTAGCGCAAGACGTCTTGCTTGCCGGGGAAGTCGACGAGGTATTCGTCGAGCCACACGGCCCAGTTGCGCGAGGTGCTGATTTTGTCGTCTTCTAGGTTAAGGAACTCGTTGGCTGGCACGTTGTCGGGCAGGATGTAGGAGCCTTCGGCCTTGAGCATGGCGGGGAAGACGATGCAGTGGAACACAATGTTGTCTTTGCCAATGAAATGCACAAGGCGGGTGTCGGGGCTCTTCCACCATTTTTCCCAATCGTTGGGCAGCAGCTCTTTGGTGTTGCTGATGTAGCCGATGGGGGCGTCGAACCACACGTAGAGCACTTTGCCGTCGGCTCCCTCAACGGGCACGGGGATGCCCCACTCGAGGTCGCGGCTCACGGCGCGGGGCTTTAGGCCCATGTCGAACCAGCTTTTGCACTGGCCCATCACGTTTGAGCGCCACTCGGTGTGGTCTTTGGTGATCCAGGGCTCGAGCCATTGCTGGTGTTTGTCGAGGGGCAGATACCAGTGCTTCGTTTTGCGCAACACGGGTTTTGAGCCGCTCACGGTGGAGCGGGGGTTGATGAGTTCGGTGGGCGAGAGGGCTGTGCCGCATTTTTCGCATTGGTCGCCATAGGCTCCTTCGGCGTGGCAGTGGGGGCACTCGCCAGTGATGTAGCGGTCGGCCTCACGAATTGCCCCGTCACGCAGCAACTAGCGCGAAACTCGGTTTC
>CAVKKI010000090.1:0-9985 GCA_963656725.1 Oribacterium sp.
GGGTAGCCTTTTCAAACATAGGTTCTCCGTTCTCGTCCTTGGGGATGAGATTTAAAGCAGGTGTGTGAGGGTCGTTGGTAGATGGCTCCGCCTTCGTTGCTTGCTCTGTTTCGGCTTCTTTTGTGGCAGTGGGTGCTTCGGCTTCGGTGGTAGCTGATGTTTTAGTCTCTGTGCCAGTAGGTGTTTTAACTTCTGTGTCAGCAGGTGCTTTATTCTCTTCAGTAGAAGGTACTTTCTCTTCAGTGATAGGTGTCTCGCTCTCGGCTGATTGGGGCGCCGTCTCTTCGGGAGTTTGCTTCGTCTCGACCTCAGCTCCATGAGCGACATCGCCCTCTACTTTTTCTCCCTTAAGGTGTTGAGAGAATTGGTCGGTAGCACCTCGTACTTCTGCCTGAATTTGCTCGGGGGTTGCTTCATTTTCTAGCCACTCCTTGTTATAATCGAGTGCCTCAAGGTAGCCACGCTCGTCTAGCTTGCCGTTTAGGAAGTCTGCGGCGGCTTGCGCATATTTGCGCATTCGCTCCTTCACTTCGGTGGGAGTGGAAAGGCCATACCTTTCGTTCATTGCCTCCTCGCTCACCACGTAGTGAGTGCTAGGGGCTGGTTGAGTGCCAACCTCGTTTCCGGGGGCAGTATCTTCTGCGGTGGGTTCAGGTTTAGATGATTCAACCTTCGGCTTTACCTTTCGAGCAGCTCCATTCTCAATGGCGCTATCCATCTGCGACTTTCGCCAAAAATAGTGTCCACCCCTTCCATTTTGGATGTCGTAGCCCTTCTCGTCTGCTCCCATCACGGTGTATTCGTGACCGTTGATTTCAATCTTGTCACCTGCCTTGAGACCACTGTCCTTCGCTTCAGCGCCGGGCATCACTTCCGTTTCCGTCTCCGTTTCTCCTAAGGTAGGAAATCTGTCAAACCCCTCGTTAATCTCCTTGGCGGAGAAGTCACGTGACGCGCCACTTTCGTTCTCCGCACGGAAGGATCCATCGTCATTGCGCTCGGTGACCGTGTAGTGATCTCCGTTCTCGTCGATAAACTCCGTGCCTTGACTGATATCGGAATTGACGGTGGGCTTGCTATTTACATAGTCATTGACATATTGCTCGGATGCCTTTTTGGCCGACTCTCGATATTCGTTAACTGGGAGCTGCTTCACCTCTCCATTCTCTAGGCGCACGTATACAAAAGTATTGCCTTTTGCGTCACGCTGCACCCCTTCCACGTTCACCTCAATGCGCTTGCCATTAGCATCGGTAATGGCCACACGGTCGCCCTTTTCGGGCAGGGAGGTTCCATCTGCAATAGCCTTGAGTTTCTCTTTGTAGGTCTGCCTTACCGCCTCTTCTAGTGTCTGTTTCTGCTCGTTGGCATCGATTTCCTTGACAAAGTCGTAGTCCTTAGTGTTGCCCGATTTAATCTCACCAGTCTGTCCATTGCGCACAATGAGCATTTCGCTTTTGTCAGCACTGCGTGGGTCACCGCTCACCACATACCACTGGTTGCCCTCATAGTCGGTGGCCACAATCATTGTGCCAGTGGCTTTGTTGGTGTGTTGGTCTACAAAGTTGTTGTTGCGCTCAATCTCGGTGTTTTGCGTTTCAAGCAGACTTTCTTTGGCTCCTTCTTCGGCATTCTTGTTCGAGAAGTAAATGTCTAGTGCTTTGCTTAGTTTCTCGCGTTGTTCCGTATCAGCCACTTGCCCGGTGGCGTTGCGATACACCTCACCATAGTCCTTTCCAAGCTCTTTCACCTTTGCATCCACCTCTTCGGGCTTGATGCCCCAAAGGGCAGCCAATTGTTTACGTGCATTGTTGGTGTTCTTCTTCAATGCTTCTATTTCAGTAGGAGACTTCGCCTCATATCCAGCCTCGAATGCTTGCTCGTAGCGCGCACCAAGAGAGTTTGAGTTCTTGTTGCCTAGCGTGCCAAACTGCATTGCCTGCATTGTTTTGAGGGTCATGGCATAGCCGATGATGGCATTCTTGTGAGAGGGGCTTAGCTTGGTGTTTTGGTGAACACCTTCCACGTATGTCATTAGGGCATTATCGGAAGTAGCGGCACAAAGGTCGATGTCTTTGCACACACTCTGCCAATGTTCTTCGCCCATTGTGCGTTCACCCTCGGCATTGCATTTCGATAGTTGTTTGCGCAAGCCTCGCATTTGGTGTTGGTATTGTACAGAGCCAACGGCCGTGCCAAGTCCTACCATAATAGCATTGTCTTGAACGGCTCCCCATAGTTTATTAATTTGCCCCCATGCAACGTCGGCCAAGGATACATTGGTTGCGTCTCTCTTGCCGCTTAGCGCCTCACCCATGGTGACGTCACCCACCAACAGGGCGTTAAGCATTTCACTAAGGTTGTTCTGCGCATAGAAGGTGAGACTGCCGCCCATACCTGCCTGCTCAAGTCTTTTGGCAATGTATTGGCCAACCTTCGTTGCACTGGCTCCATCCGCTATCTGTTGCAAGGTTCTGGTGGCTGAAGACGAATCAAGCAATTTGCCCAATGTTTTGCGATATACCGCACCATCCACATTCTTCGCAAGGGGCATTATTACCTCGCCCAAGCGCATACCTATCCACTCTGCTTCACCACGGAGAATAGATTCTTTGATGATGTCACCTTCGCTTTTTTCTTTCTGGTGAATGAGGGGTGCACCATTTACCTTAATTCCATCTCGTGTCAGTGTAACCTCGCCAGCACTACCTGTGCGGTCGTTGATTACATTGGTGAACACTTCGGGTGCACCAAGGATAAGTCCATCTGTTGCACCTTGCAGGGCTAGACCAACGGTTTCGCCTGCAAAGCCACCTAGACGGTTAAGTCCGTAGCGAGTAGCGGCGGCCATACCTTCTTCTTTAAGTGCGGTCTTCAGTCCGTAGTTGATTGCGGCTTTGTCTGCGGCTTTAGCCACCTTAGGCAACATCTTCGCTCCCACCTTGCCAAGCATCCGGGTAAAGCCCCGACCTATCATCTTTCCGGGGATGGTGGCCACTTGGAATGCGCCAAGGGGAATGGCAGCACTTGCTGCGAACTGAACAAGGTGTGCCACTCCCGACTCGTCGTAGTAGCCAAGTTTTTTCTTAAACTCCTCACTCTTTTGGTCGAAGTAACTGAGTAAGCCTGCAAACTCCTTCACTCCTTTCTCGCCTCCAAACGCTTTGAGAATTTCTGGATTTACATTCTTAGCGTTGCCAAGGTCGTTAAGGCCATAGGCATCTGCTAGTTCCAAAAGGCCAAATGCCCACCCGGTGTCGGTGAAGTTCTCCCAAAAGGATCCAGCTGCGTTATAGCGGTCGTTATGGATGGCACGCTCGCCATTTTCAATAAACTCGTTTAGCTTGGTGAACGCCGTGCGGAACTGGTTGGCATTGTAGCCCATGAGAGAGTTGCTCTCAAGTTGAGATTGCCTTACCTTGTTGAAAGCGTTGCTCAGGAGCGAGCGAAGTCTCTTGGCATGGTCTACCTGCGACTGCAGCTCTTCACGTGCCGTGAGCATTTTATATTGCGACTTGGCATTGTCAAGGTTAAACTCGCGTTCCTTGGCATCCACATTCTCGCCCTCACGCACGGAGACAGGAACAGTGACGGCCTGCCCCTTGCGCATCGTGTTGAGATAATTCATCTCGTCTCCAAACCTTGCTTGGGTCTCTTTGGGAAGGTCGCTGAATTTGGGGTAAGAGTTATTATAACGTTCCTCGTTAGTCACGCTCGACATGAGATATACATCGCCGCCATTTGTGGTGCTTCCGTCTTTAGCATTCTCGTTGCCGTTGAAGAAGGTGGCGTTGAATGCCTTGCGGTTGTCGGCCACTGAAGGTCTGCCGGGGGTGTGCGTAATGACGGTTTGGTACGTGCCATTGGGTAGCACCACACGTGCCACATAGTTACCACTTGCCAGTCGTCCATTGTCTTGCTTGTCATGATATGCCGAAACAGACTCCACGCCTTGATAGGTGCGCTTGCCCTTCGTGTCCTCCACACGTTTTCTCCATGCATTGGCTTTGGCCTCGAGCTGCTCTTGGCTAAGGCTCTTGAGGGTGTTACCCTCTATCATGTCTGCCCATGAGGGGATTTTCCCGGTATTGAAATAGAGATAGGCTGCATAGTTGAGGTAGTCTTTCGACTTTTCCTTTGCGCTCTCCGCAAGGATGTAGTCGGTGGGAGTGTGGGTTGATAGACTGTCTTCGGTTAATACTTGGTAGTCCTTCTGCACCTCGGGGTCGGTGGGCAGGTACTTGACGTTGAACTGCGATTTGGATGCCACCATGTCACGAAGTGTGCGTACATAGTCTTGGCCGTTGGGAAGGTTCTTGCGGTTGAACTTGAACGGATAGAAGACTTCGCTATCGTCTTCGGGCATTTTCTGGAACTTAGCGTCAACAGTCTGCTTCTCACCTTTCTGACTGCGGTTGTTCAATTCCTGAATAAATGTGTTGAACTCCGCACGTTCATCGTTATTGTCTGTCCCCGACTCAATGCGTGATTGAATGTCTTCGAGTGTTGCCTTGAATTGCTTCTGCGTGCGGTTACCCATTCGGTAATCATCGAAGGCCGAATTAATTCGGTTCTTCCACACGTTCCATGCACGTTGTTTGTCGTTGGTGGTTTGCGCCTTAGCAGTGGGAGCTTGGGGCGTTACTGCACTTGCTTGAGCGGACTGCGTGAGGCTGGTTGAAGTCGGTGTGGAGATTGCAGTATCAACTGCACTTGTTGCACTCTTCAATGCTTCACCCACTGCGGATGGTTTATCTGTTGCCGCCTTGTTGACGTCTTTTGCCTGCTGCACGTTGTCGGTGTGAGCCTCCGTTGGTTTGTCGTTAGCAGGTGTCGTAGGGGTAGTGGGTGCGCTCTCTGCGGTGGGAGTGGTAGGCTCCTCCTTGGGAGCAGTGGCGGTATGCGTGGGCTGTTCATTATTTGCAGAGGCAGGTTTTGATGTTAGCCAATGAGCAAACTCTTCGTAGGTCCCGCCCACATTTGCGCCACCTTCTTTCAGTGCATCGTATACGGATTTGCGGTTCTGATAACCTTCTTCACCACTTTGCAGTAGCCATGAACTGAATTCTTCTTCGGTTCCCACGTTGGCGTCTCCGTCTTTCAGTGTGGTGTATAGCGATTTTACTTTATTATTTATTGGCATATCGTCATCTATTTATTTTTTTTGGTGAAAATTGAAAAACCTGAGTATTTGCCCTTGGGTTTATTATTCCCTTTCGGATAGGTTCTCGTTACCTTGGTCTTCTTTTGGTAAGGCTGCCCAGTTACAGGATTTACTGCCGTTGTTTCACTTGTCTGGGTGTAATCCTCTTTACCTTGGCTTTTCTTGCTTCCCGAATTGGCGGCACGTGTTTGGTTTGCGCTCGCATTGGTAACGGCTGCCTGTCCCTGCTTGTTATTCCTGTTGATTTGCGATTCGATAAGGGCGGGTCTCTTCCTTTCGGTCTCAGCCTTAACCTCGTTGAGTTTTGTTCCCGACTCTAGATTATTGACACGCGCGCCAGTCAATGCGGTCCCATTTACTGCATCTGTGAGCGCCTTTTGTCCAAGTGCATTGTTCCTGAATGCCGCCGCTACGGCTTGCGGATATTTCAGCGCAAGGTCAGCGAGAACCTTTCTGGTGGTATAGTCTTGCTTGTCAAGATTCTGCATTGCCGCTTGATAGGCGGTCTTGCTCTTTTCGCGCATGGCAACGAAGTCGTCGTAACGTTTCTTGTAGGCATCAGACAAGTTACTCTTGGTTTGTGCCACAGGTGCGTAACCTTTGGCCGCGCCTATGCCCACCATAGCCGTGAGTGCATCACCAATAGAGGCTATCATACGGTCACGTGCTAGCCTGCGTCGTTCCTTGCGGTCTGCTTCGGGGTCGTTTGCTTTGGCAATTCTTTCACGCTCGGTTTGGAGTTGCTTTAGGTAATCGGCTAAACTACTCGCATAATTGGTTGCCCCTTCTTGCGATAGAGATGTGGATGTATCTGTGGTTGTTGGTGAGTCGTTTGTGGTGACCGCCGTTGTTTGGTCGTCCGTTGAGGTGGCTTTAGCGGATTCAACCTGTTCTTTATTATCTTGGGTCATGTTGGTTAGAGGTTAGGTTGCTGATACCAGTCGGGGTTGTACGAATAATTTTTGCCTTTAATGTAGGCTGGATTTGTTTTTGAGGCATCCACCTGTGGGAGCAAACCTACATTGCCGTCACCACTTGCAGTTTTAGCCGTTTGACTTCTCGAACTAACGTAATCGTCTATTGCACTACCTACTTGCCCAACCGCACCAAGAGTATTAGTGACTGCGCTGGTGATGTTGTTCGCACGTTGCGTTTCCATTTCTGCCAGTCCACTGTTAATTCGATTCTTCTCTGTGATGTAGTTTGCTTCGACTGCATCCTTTTGCGATTGCGCATTCGCTGAGATTTGGCCTACTGCGTCAGCGAGAGCCTTGCTATTAGCTTCCTTAGTTGCGGCTACAGACTCCTCAGAACCTCCTATCACTGCTTGCTCCCCCTCTGCCTGTTTGTTCCGGTTGCGAATAACCTCTTGTGTTCGTTGTAAAAGGCGCTGCGCATCGGCGCGTTGGGTTGCATCCTCATAGTACTTTCGATTAAACCAATCTTGGTTTTCTTTCTTCTCTTGTTTAAGGGCTTTCTTCGTTCTTCGTGTCGCCCTTCCTGACATCACTCCTCCTGCGATGCCCGAGGCGGCTGCAACGGCTGCTGAAATAATTGCTCCTACCATAATGTGAGTTTTTTAGTTTGATGTGCTAAAGTAATGCGGCTTTCCCGAAGTCAGTCTTTATTTTGCTCCCCATCTATTTTTTTCTATTAATAGAAAGCCCCAGAACGGGGTTGTTCTGGGGTACAAAATGTCACCCCTTTAACAGAGGTGACTGAGTATTGTCAATTCAACGACAAAGTTGTTTATTTGTTGGTCTTGTCTTCTATTTTCAGCGAATTCGCGGTTTCGAGGTGTTCACCGATAGTTTGCTCAAACTCTATAAAGCTATGGCACACCACATACTTATATTCGTTATGCTCGGTCACCGCTCGCTCCCATTCCTTTTGTGTCTGCGACTGCCGACCTTGTTCCGTTTTCATTTCAATCAGCAGGCCGTGATGGTGTTGGTTCGGCACAAGAAGAATAAGGTCACTCACCCCAGCAAGCACACCTTCTGCCTTGAGCCTTGCACCAGTGGTCGCATCCCTTCTTCCCCCATTGGGAACTGCGAACAGACGTGCGGCAAGGTGGGGATAAGTATAACGGAACCACTGCACGCATCTGCATTGCAGCCGGTGCTCTTCATCGTTGGGGCGTTTCCGCTGAAGTGGAGGCAATTTCATTGTTATAAGAATTTAAACGGCCTAGGGGAGCGTTTCGGGCATCCATTCAAGTTGCGGTGTGTATCACTTCCGCTAGGCCGTTGGGGTAATTAATGAGAATATTGTTGTTGTCGTGCTTCGATTTTCTCCCACGCTTTAAGCACTTGCCTATTATTGGACTTCCCTTTCCTGCTAGATGATACCATCTTGGCGCTAGCTTTTTGCATGGCGTTTTCATGATTTTCTTCACTAGTCTTTTCTTCATTTTCTTCTAAATTAAGTGTTAGCATTTGGCGGACTACATCCTCGGGAATGCCGTAAGGGTCGGAAAGGTCGGTTTTCAGTATATGGTGATGCTTCCGCAACCACCTTAACTTCGACCTCCTCGCTAATATTTCAAAGCGGTGTGCTGCGTAATATTGTCGGCTTATTTCACGTGATACCTCGTCCATCATGAGCGATTATAGATTGTTTAATTCCTCTTCGGTTAGTTTGTGGTCGGTGTAAACGTAGCGGATGCCTGCGGCCTTCTCTTTTTCGTTTTCTTGCAAGAACTTGATAACGTTCTTCGGATTGAGAAAATACTTCTCGTCCACATCTTCTTCCAGAACATCCGCTACCTCCTTGTCGAGTTTGAACGGCCTAGGAAATTCGAAAGGCGGTAGGTTAAGGTCCCTGCGAACAGACAACATGAACACTCTCTCGCGGTTTTGAGGTACACCATAATCTTTTGCGTTCATTATATTCCAATAGTTATCGTAGCCACAATCATTACAAACTCTCTGCCACTCTTCAAAATGCGGTCGGTTTACCTTGTTGCAAAGCGCACGTACATTTTCTTGTAGCAGAAACTTAGGCCGAAGGGAGCGAATGGCCTGCTCGGTGTACCATAACACCGCGGAGCGTGTTCCGCTCCCTTTGGCGATGCCTTCACGCTTGCCCGATTGGCTAATGCTTTGACATGGGGTGCTATAGGTGAGGATGTCGACTTCTTTGCCCTCCCACCTTTTCTTTACGTCATCCCATTGTACCTTCGTCATGTCCCCTACATTGCGGTCTGACCATTGGGGGAAGAGGAGATTGTGCGCAATAACTGCTGGTTGCTCATTGATTGGTTTCTTGCTTTCAGGGTCAAACTCCGCCCAAGCAAGAAGGTCAAAGTCATTGCCTATCTCAGCCGCTATCTTTTTCATGGCAAGTGCTTGCGAGTCGTAGCCACTGCACAAAGTAACCATGTTAATTGTATCGGACAGCTCCGCCTTGAATTGTGGGATGTCGAACAGGCTCGGCTCTTTTTGTGTCGGTTTGGGGTTCCATATCTGCGAAAAAATGTAGTATAAGCAATCGACCACTATGGAGTTGCCAGCCAACTTGTATCGTGCCGATTTGCATATTTTGTCCGTGTTGCAGAGTGTGTCACACGATTGATCGTCAACGCCCATGAGGCGAAAGCATTCACGTTCGGTGAGTTTTCTGATATCGAAGTAGCGGATGGGGAGTTCTTTCCCAACCACGTCGGGATGTCCCTTCGGGTATATCTTAGCTATCATATTCTATAATTATCTTATAGTCATCGGTGTTACCGCAATTAGTTCTTAACGTTCTCGAAATTACCCCCCATAATAGGACTTATGAAATAGGTCGACTATTTCGCCATGCTTATTGGGAGCCCACCCTTTTTCAACGATGACTTTAAACTTTTCTTCGGTTCGTGTCATGTATATTCAATTAGCAATGCCGTCATCGGATAGTGAGCGAGTGAGAGTATGTTGGCCGCTCCCATATGCGCTCCGTACACCGAAGTGATTGTGGCTGCACATCCATCTCGTGTAATGTTAATGGGTGTCATTTTACCCCCTATAGGAATGGGCTTGCCCATGTTAGTTTGTTTGAGTTTCATATTCTATTAGAACGGCGGTGGCCGAAAATCCGTCTCGTTGGTGCCGGATAAAATTGGCCACCCCCATCTTGTAATAGTCTGCTTTTATCGTCTTTGAGAAATTACCCCCCACTAGGGTTGAGGAAGGACTGTTTCTTTGTTCGTTCAATCATATTCAATCAGCACATAAGGAGTGGTGTTGTACATACCTGTTCGTTTGTCTTTGAACCCTCGACCACAAAAAGATGTCAAGCAGTTGCAGATGGTCTTCAGGTGATATTTACTAACGGACCCTTGCGTGTCATGGGCGCGAGTCCACCCGATACCGAGCGCACTAGTCCACTTCATATTCGACATAGAGGTAGTTATCTTTAAGTATCCCAGTTAGGGTGTTCGTCCAGATGTTAGGTGAGAGTTGATAAATACGGTGATTGAATCCAATGCCGCCGTTGTCACCAACTTTCCTGCGGAGGTCTTTCGCCTCTTCCGTTCTCTCCTTTCGAAGCACCGTAACGTGGGATATTCTCATAGTTTGTATTCTATCATTACACAAGGCTCGAGCGTGTGTCGGGTAGGCTTACAACAATCATAGGCACTATTGCGCCAATACCTTGCCGTGATTGTGGTGAATACCTTACCCCCCCTATTGCAGTGAGGGGAATAAGGATCCTATTTACGTTTACTTCTCCTTCCATGTTTACAATAGTCCGTTAAATTTTTCGTAGAAATACAAGAGGGGGGGGGGGTAAAGTCACCCCTGAAAGTATCGCGAATAAGATAGGATGTAACTAATT
>CAVKKI010000091.1:0-9909 GCA_963656725.1 Oribacterium sp.
CAGAGCGTCTGCCTTACAAGCAGAGGGTCGGCGGTTCGAATCCGTCAGCGCCCACGTTAAACATAGGAGAATCTTTAAGGTTCTCCTTTTTTTGTGCCTTTTTAGGGAAGGAGAGAGTGGGGGAAAATGAAACTAATGGAGTTTTTCTTTGTATTTCCCTCGGCTTACACTAACTTTGCACCCGAAACCAAAATAACCCATTTATGCAAACTGCAGTACTTTTCGATTTAGACGGAGTGGTTGTTGATACCGAAGGACAATATACCCAGTTCTGGACCGAAGTAGGAAAAAGAGATTTTCCGCACATGCCCGACTTTGCTACATGCATCAAGGGAAACACGTTGAAGCAAATCAACTCACAATATTATGCCAATGAGCCCGAGAAATGTCAGTGTCTAGCGAAAGAATTGGTGGAGTTTGAGCAGCAGATGGATTACCCTTATGTAGCTGGGGTGGTAGATTTTTTGCAAGAATTGCGTGCGGCAGGTTTTAAAGTGGCCATTGTGACCAGTTCGAATAAGGCGAAAATGGAATGTCTTTATCGCGCACACCCCGAGTTTCCCTCTCTATTCGACGCTATTTTTACTGCCGAGAATGCTCAAAGTTCCAAGCCAGCTCCCGACTGTTTCTTAAATGCAGCAAGCAGCTTGGGATTTGAAGCCAAGGATTGCTATGTGTGTGAAGACTCTTTAAGCGGACTGCAAGCTGCACGCGATAGTGGGGCCACGGTGATAGGACTTACCACCTCACACCCCGAAAAGGTGGTGGCACCTTACTGCACGTTGGCAATCAACAATTTTCAAGAGATAAGTGTGGTACAGTTGTGCCAGTTAAAATAATTATAAAAATGCCAGGATACTTAGTTGACGATGCCCGAAAGGTTACAACGCATCGCTTAATTGAAATGAAGGCTGAAGGCAAGAAAATTGCCATGCTCACAGCTTACGATTACACCACCGCCAAAATTGTAGATGGTGCGGGTGTAGACATGATATTGATTGGCGATAGCGCCTCGAATGTAATGGCAGGTCACGTGACGACCTTGCCCATTACGCTCGACCAAATGATTTATCACGGAGCCTCGGTGGCACGAGGAGTGAAGCGCGCTTTTGTGGTGTGCGACATGCCTTTCGGAACCTATCAAGTGGATGCCAAAGAAGCCGTGCGCAACGCCATTCGCATCATGAAGGAAACCACTTGCGACGCTTTGAAACTAGAAGGCGGAGTGGAAATTATAGATGCGGTGAAGCGCATTCTCGATGCTGGCATTCCTGTGTGCGGACACTTAGGACTTACCCCTCAAAGCATTAATAAGTTTGGCACCTATGCTGTTCGTGCCAAAGAAGAGGCAGAAGCCGAAAAACTCCTTTCGGATGTAAAAGCTTTGGCTGAGGTGGGCTGCTGTGCCATCGTACTCGAAAAAATTCCGGCAGCGCTCACGGCAAAGGCAGTGGCTAGCGTGAACATTCCTATTATTGGTATTGGAGCTGGGCCCGCTGATGGCCAAGTGCTAGTGATTGACGATATGTTGGGTAAAAATAAAGACTTTTCGCCCAAATTTTTGCGTCGATATGCCGATTTGCATACCATTATGACGGATGCTATTGGGGCGTATGTGGCTGATGTGAAATCCGCCGATTTTCCTAACGCTAATGAGAGCTATTAATTAAAAGGCTCTTACGAAAAAAATAGAAAAACTCTTGTCTGACGAGTTCTAGACAAGAGTTTTTCACTTTGTGGAACTAAACAAAACTAGATGGCTACATCTGTACATAATAAATTATCGGGTTCACGTTTCATAAACCTTTGTGTGTCGAACTTGTTTCTGCACGTGTTTGTTTCGTCGCTCATTCCTTTAATAGCTTCCTTCGTCGCACAAAAGCAAGCCTCAGTAGAGTGGCTAGGGTGGGGCGCTTTGTCTTTTGCTGTTGGCATGATAATGCCAGGCCCCATAGGGGCGCACTTAATGGAGCGACGCTCACGAAAAGGCGTCTTCTTAAAAGCTTTGTTAGTGATAGGCCCCATAGTGGTGTGGTTTTTAAATCAGGTGCAAAATGTGTACTGGATAGTGCCTTTGTTATTTGTGCAAGGTGTGGCTTTCGGAGTGGCCCAAACAGCTTTGGGAACAACACTTGTAAATGATGTGCTGCTTTCGGAATACCGTAATAAAGGCGATTTAATATTCGGTTGGGCCGGACGATTAGGTGTGCCTTTAGGCTTCTTTTTCGGTTCGCTCTTAACGGGCTTTCTTTCATTAAATCAAGCTTATTGGTGGTCGCTTGTTCCTTGCGCCCTCTCTTTTGTGCTTGTGGCGCAAACGGTGGTACCCATCAAAGCCCCCGTAAAGGTGTCTTTGTTCACTCTCGACCGTTTCTTTCTTCCTCAATCCCTTTCGCTCACCTTCTCTATGTTTGCCGCACCTTGGGTGCTAGGGCGCATGATAGGCATGCTTCCCGATGCCTTCACCTATTTGTCGTTGGCCATTGGTGTGTTGCTCGCTTTCCTCTTGCAATTGTTGATACGTCGTCGTCGTTCACAGCGCACGCTCATAGCGTGGGGGTATTTCGGTTTGTTGATAGCCTTGTTGCTATTCTATTTAGCCCCATCTCCTGCAAGCATGCTCATCACCTTTGCTGCTTTGCTCGTAGGCAGCGGTGTGGGGGCAGTTTCCTCTCGCCATTTAATGGATTGGATAACCACAGCGCAGCATTGCCAACGCGGCACAGCGCAAAACACCTATATGCTAAGTTGGCGGTTGGCCTTTTCTTTAGGTTTGCTATTTAGCACTCTCTATGGACAAAACCACATCGAAGTAGATGCGGTGTTAAGCCTTCTGTCTTTCTTGCTTTATCAGTTTTGGATAGCGCACAGAGTGAAGAATGTAAGTGCGTAATGCACGTATTAGAAAAATAAAAGCTAACTTTGCACGCACACGTTGTGTGGGGATACAAATAAAGACACTGCACAGTGTAATTAAAAGTGTAAAAAAAGCTAACACAATCAAGATAAGAAATTAACGAAATATGAAATTTACCGAACGTACTGGACTTAACCTTTTTGGTGTTAACGAAGAGGTTCTCAAAGCATGGGATGAGCAAGACTTGTTCCATAAAAGTATGAGCGAACGTGAGGGCTGTCCCTCGTTCGTGTTCTTTGAAGGCCCCCCCTCAGCAAACGGACATCCGGGCATTCACCATGTTATGGCACGTACAATCAAGGACGTGTTTTGCCGTTACAAAACCATGCAGGGCTTCCAAGTGAAGCGTAAGGCTGGTTGGGATACTCATGGACTGCCCGTAGAACTTGGCGTGGAAAAAGAATTGGGCATTACAAAAGAAGACATCGGTAAATCTATTTCTATTGAAGACTATAATGCCCGTTGCCGTCAAAATGTGATGAAATTCACACAAGAGTGGACCGACCTTAGTCACCTTATGGGTTACTGGGTGGATATGGAACACCCTTACATCACTTACGAAAACTCTTATATCGAAACCCTTTGGTGGCTGTTGGGTCAACTCTATAAAAAGGGACTTCTCTATAAAGGATACACCATTCAACCTTATTCTCCTGCAGCAGGCACCGGGCTTAGTTCGCACGAGCTCAATCAGCCTGGTTGCTATCGCGATGTGAAGGACACTACGGTGACGGCACAGTTTGCCATTCTTGATCCCAAACCTGAAATGACGAAATGGGGCAAGCCCTATTTCTTGGCTTGGACAACTACGCCTTGGACTTTTCCTTCAAACACCGCCCTTTGCGTAGGTCCTACCTTCACTTACGTGGCCGTTGAAACTTTCAACCCCTACACCGCAGAGCCTATCACTGCCATCGTGGCTAAGGAGCGCGTAAATGCCTACTTCAAGGCTGAGGGTGAAAACGCTGATTTCGATGCTTATAAGCAGGGCGACAAAGTGATACCTTATCGCATTGTGGGTGAATGGAAAGGCTCAGAATTGGTTGGCATGCACTACAAACAACTGATGCCTTGGGTGAAACCCACAGAAAAGGTGGACGACATTGCTCCTGATTGGGTGAAGGAATACGCCACTTCGCATCCCGACAAGTGTTTCTCTTCGGGCATTGACCATTTCGTGGAACTGGAAGAGTTGGCATTCCGTGTAATTCCCGGTGACTATGTAACTACCGATGATGGTACGGGTATCGTACACATCGCTCCCACCTTTGGTGCCGACGATGCCAAAGTGGCTAAGGCAGCAGGCATTCCTTCGTTGTTTTTAATTAACAAAGCGGGTGAAACTCGTCCGATGGTAGACCTAACGGGTAAGTACTATCTTGTGGATGAACTCTGCGATAGCTTTGTGGCGAAATGCGTAGATGTTGAGGCTTATAGCCACCATGCTGGCGACTATGTGAAGAATGCCTATTCGCCCGAGTTTAACAAAGATGGCAAATATGATGAGAAGGCCGCAGCTAAGGCTGAAGACTTAAACATCGTGATTTGTCTGGAAATGAAGCAGGCTGGTGAGGCTTTCAAAATTGAAAAGCACGTTCACAACTATCCCCACTGCTGGCGCACCGATAAGCCCGTGCTTTATTATCCCTTGGATAGCTGGTTCATCCGCAGCTCTGCATTGAAAGAACGCATGATGGAACTCAATAAGAGCATCTATTGGAAGCCCGCTTCTACAGGCACAGGACGTTTCGGCAAGTGGCTAGAGAATCTGAACGATTGGAATTTGAGTCGCTCTCGTTATTGGGGTACTCCGCTTCCCATTTGGCGTAATGCTGAAACACGCGAAGAAATTTGCATCGGTTCGCTGCAAGAACTCTATGATGAAATTGAAAAGAGTGTGGCTGCGGGTGTTATGACCTCCAATCCTTTGAAAGAAAAGGGTTTCGTGCCTGGTGACTATTCCGACGAAAACTACCATCGCATCGATTTGCACCGTCCTTACGTCGACAACATCGTGCTTGTTTCTCCCTCGGGTAAGCCCATGAAACGTGAGGCAGACTTGATTGACGTGTGGTTCGATTCAGGTTCTATGCCTTATGCGCAGATTCACTATCCATTCGAGAATAAAGAATTGCTTGATAATCGTGAAGTTTATCCCGCTAATTTTATTGCTGAGGGCGTTGACCAAACCCGTGGATGGTTCTTCACACTGCACGCCATTGCTACGATGGTTTTCGATAGCGTAGCTTTCAAGGCCGTAATTAGTAACGGACTGGTGTTGGATAAGAACGGCAATAAAATGTCGAAGCGTTTAGGCAATGCTGTTGAACCTTTTGGCGCTATCAAGAAATATGGATCCGACCCCTTGCGTTGGTATATGATTACCAATTCATCGCCTTGGGACAACTTGAAGTTTGACGAAGAAGGTGTGCAAGAAGTGGCTCGCACATTCTTCGGTAAGCTCTATCAGACTTATTCTTTCTTTGCCATGTATGCCAATGTGGACGATTTCGATCCTTCCACACCTCAGGTGCCAATCAGTGAGCGTCCTGAAATTGACCGTTGGATTCTTTCTGAACTCAACACTTTGGTGAAGAATGTTACAGCCGATTACGAAGACTATGAGCCTACAAAGGCTGGTCGCTTAATTCAGCAGTTTGTCATCGACAATCTTTCGAATTGGCACGTACGCTTGAGTCGCAAACGCTTCTGGGGAGGCGGTATGAGCACCGATAAACTCAGTGCTTATCAAACGCTTTATAATTGCCTCGTAACCATTGCCAAATTAATGGCTCCGATTGCACCTTTCTTTGCAGACCGTCTCTATAAAGACCTTACCACAGGAGTGGAGGGTGCTTCAGCAAGTGTGCATTTGGCTAAGTTCCCTAAGGTGGATGAAAGTGTTATCGACACAACCTTAGAGCGTCGCATGGAATTGGCTCAAAAGGTGTCATCTATGACATTGTCTCTTCGCAAAAAAGAGCATGTAATTGTACGCCAGCCATTGCAGTGCATCTCCATCCCTGTGACGAGCGAAGAACTTCGTTCTGATTTGGAGGCCGTTTCTCAACTGATTCTTGATGAGGTCAATGTGAAGGAATTGCGTTATGCCGATGCCAATATGCTTGAGAAGAAGGTGAAATGCAACTTCCGTGTGATGGGCAAGAAGTTTGGCAAACTCATGAAGGCTGTAAATGTCGTAGTGACAGCGCTTTCGCAAGATCAAATTAACCAGCTTGATGCAGAGGGCAAGATTGCTCTTACCGTAGAAGGTCAAGCCGTTGAAGTGGAGCGCACAGACGTTGAAATTATCAGCGAAGACATGCCGGGTTGGACTGTAGCCAATGAGGGCTCTCTGACCGTGGCTTTGGATCTTGAGTTGAGCGATGAATTGCGTAATGAAGGACTTGCTCGTGAAGTGGTAAAACGCATTCAAACCTATCGTAAGGAAAGTGGGTTCGAAATCACTGACCGCATTAAGGTGGAAATTGAAAGCGTTCCTCAACTAGAGAAGGCCGTATCGGCATTCAAAGAGTACATTGCTTCGCAAGTGTTAGCAGATGAAATCACACTTGTTGGCGCACCCTCTGCTTCTGCTGAGGAATTCGACTTTGAAGAATTCAAGGCAAAAATGTCTATAACTCGATAAAAAGAATTGTAATGAACTATGCAGCGGGAATTGTATTTCCTCGTTGCATAGTTATTGCTTTTCCCAAAGTAGGTTAATCAAAATTTTCTTGATTTTCTATTTCAGTAATCGTTTAAATGCTTAAGAATATGGCTGAAAAGAAACGTTACACCGATGAAGAACTTGAAGAGTTCAAGGAAATCATCTTGAAAAAGTTGGAACTTGCTCGTGCGGACTACAAGCAAATGATGGACACACTGAGCAATAAGGGCGGAAATGATGTGGACGACACAATGCCCACTTACAAAGTGCTTGAAGAGGGCTCGTTGACACAAACCAAAGAAGAACTGACAACCATGGCTGCTCGTCAACAAAAGTTTATTCAGTCTCTTCAAGCTGCCCTCTTGAGAATTGAAAATAAAACCTACGGCATTTGCCGCGTTACGGGAAAACTGATTCCTAAAGAGCGACTTCGTGCAGTGCCTCATGCCACTCTAAGCATTGAAGCAAAGCAACAACAAGCAAAGCGTTAGGCCATTTTCTCGGTTCCGTTTTTGATTCTTACCCTAAATTATCTCCATTCATCTATGCGTAAATGTTCTATCTAATCATTGCACATAGATGAATGATTTTTGCAATCAACAAAAGTCCTTTTTATGCGTAGAGTAATTCTATCCATTCTTCTCATTTTAGGCATTATAGTTATAGACCAACTCATTAAGATAGACGTTAAAACCTCTTTCTTCCTTCATGAGGATGTCACGGTTGTTAACGATTGGTTTCACTTATTGTTTACCGAAAATAAAGGGATGGCTTTCGGCATGCAATTTGTTGGAACGATGGTTTTGGCTTTGTTCCGTATAATTGCCATTTTGTTCTTTTGCTACGTGCTTTTTAAAAAGTCCATTTCGCAACGTGCTCCGATTGGCTTGATTATTTGCATTTCAATGATTATAGCTGGTGCCGTTGGCAATCTCATCGACAATATGTTTTATGGACTGATTTTTACCGAGAGCAATCCTTATCAAGCAGCCATGTTAGTGCCTTTTGGCCAAGGCTATGGTAGTTTCATGTCGGGCAAGGTGGTCGATATGTTCTATTTCCCTCTATTCACTTGGCCTGATTGGATACCCTTAGTTGGAGGAAACACTTTCTTTGGTGCTATCTTCAACTTTGCCGATGCTTCTATCAGTTGTGGAGCTGTGGCTTTGGTGTTGTTCTATTATAAATACGTGTCGCGAATGGGATTATTCACTACGCATCCCAAAGAAGAGAAAAAAGCATGAAACATTTGCGCTCCCTATTATTCAGCATTCTGTTTTTGGGACTTTCGTTGCAAGGATTAGTGTCTTGCAAATCGGGAGTTCCTAAAGATGTGTTGTCAATGTCGAAAATGGAGGATGTGCTCTACGACTATCATCTTGCTCAAGCCATAGCGTCTCAGGCTCCTGCAGACAGCGTAGATTTTTATACACGTCTTTATCAGTCTGCAGTATTCGACAAATATCACATCACTAAGGCTGATTTCGATCATTCCATGGAGTGGTACGAACGTCATACCACATCTTTTCAAAAAATCTATGATCATCTAACGGAACGATATGGAGGCAAAGTAAACGATGATGATTATCCTGATTTCATCAATCGCTCTGATGCTTTGATGGCAGGAGGAGACACCTTGCAACTTTGGAAAGGCCCCTCACAAACCATGCTCAGTTCCTCAGGTCGCAATTATTTCGTTTATGAACAAAAAGTTGATACGGCTTTGCAAGCCGACGATGTGTTGCAATGGCGCTTTAATGTAGATTGGTTTTATCGCGAGGGAGAGCATCGGGCCGTTGTGCTTATGACAATTCATTATGAGGGCGACTCTATAGCCACTCAGCAGCAGTTTGTTTATGGCAGTGGCAGTGAGTTGGTTACTTGTCGCATTGCCCATCGCAAGGTGACGCGTGTGGAGTGTATGATGTATCAATGTGCTCCTTGGGCTGACCGTGCGCGCATAATTTCTTTGACTCAGATACGTCTTTATCGCATGCGTCATAAAAAGGAAAAAGAGGAGAAAAAGCCTTCTGATGCACATAATCCTGATAGCACAGAAAAGCCTAATCTAGTGGCTCCTAATCTTCGAATTCGTGATAGTCTTTTGTGTGCCGATTCGATGAACGAGCATCGTCCGCATTTTAAATAAATGAACATTGCAATGAAGTTGAAGGCATATTCAAAGGTGATTCTGTCATCGGGAAAGGTCTTAAAACATGAAATTGTAGAATTTTCGGACGACGGAACTCCTTTAAGACATTTTCCTTTGAGGGAAGAACTTCCCTTTGTGGAATGGCATGATGAAACTTATCTTTTCCGCAATAATATTGATGCTTAATAGGCGGTTCTACAGAACCCTTCTTATTTGAAAAATTTCCCCAATAAAGTGCTGACAATACTTTATTGGGGAAAAACTTTTATAGGGATTTTTTATTGACATATGTAAAAATCTCGTGTATTCTTTTTGCTTTTTCGCATTGCTCCTTATTGTATTCAACAGGTTTATGCCGCGGTTTCTTTTATCTGTTTCTTTGCTTTCTGGTTAAATTGTAGAAGATTGTAAAGCGTTTATTCCATTTCGGGGGGGGTAATTTTGTGACGAAAAGATTTGATTGGTTGTGTAAAACATCAAATAACAACACTATGTTTCGGTCTAAATCATTAAGACTACACAATACATCGAACAACTCTTAAAATTTGATATTATGAACAGTTATACAACGCTTATGTTATCAAGGAGCATGGCATTCTTTGCAGGCTCGTTGCTCGCTATTGGTGGCGCTTTTTCGCAAAGCGTTTGTCTTAGCGTGCAGCAGAGAAGTGAGAAAATAAGTTCACTTGGCACAGCATGCCATCCTCTAAGTGATGATGCTATTACCATTGAGTGTGAAGGTGGTAAAGCTATTGTGAAGAAGGAAACGGCCGAAGTGGCTTCGTTGCCTTGTTATGACGGAGGCGCATTAGTGGTAACACTCAGTGATGATAGTGCAGTGTCTTCGTTATCGTGCACTATTGGTTCTGAGGGCTATGCCACTCTTTATTCCCCTTTTCAATTGACCGTTCCTGAAGAGAGCGGTGTTGAAGTTTATGCTCCCACTTATGTTGACGGAAAGTTAATGCTTACCGATGAAACGCGTCTTGTTGCTGGTACGGTAGTTCCTCCTGAAACAGGCCTTATTCTTAAGAATGAAGGAAATGTGACTTTTCCCTTCACTAGCTCAACATCATCGAGCGTGAGCAGTGCGTTGAGTGGTTCTTCTCTTGCCATTACAGTTCCGTCGGCTATGAATCAAACCATTTACACTTTGGGTCATGCCACAGA
>CAVKKI010000092.1:0-9778 GCA_963656725.1 Oribacterium sp.
GAACTCTGCATCCCGACAGCGGCTTGGTGGAAAAGCGGTGCAAAATTACGGCTTTTTTTCTTAGTTGCCAAATGTTTACGAGCTTTTTCTGGCTTTGCTAATTTATTATTTCAATTTTCTGCTTTTTGGGGTAGCATCTTTCGATGTTCTCGAATGCTTTGCCGTAGAAGTAAGCGATGGGTGAGTAGAAGAAAACGTTGAATGGAAAAAGCAAAATTAATGGAGGCTGCGTCTTTACGCGCCTCCATTAACCAACACAAAAACTAAACTAGACTTAACTAAACTATTTAATAGCGTTATCATCACGACAACTAGATAGTGCAAATATAGAACAAGAATAGCTATAAACAAAGGTTTTGCAAAGAAAACTTTGCAAAACC
The DNA here is from genome assembly GCA_963656725.1 of Oribacterium sp. Lineage (GTDB taxonomy): Bacteria > Bacteroidota > Bacteroidia > Bacteroidales > Bacteroidaceae > Alloprevotella. The sequence continues at coordinate 381 of CAVKKI010000092.1, forward strand.
TTTCGTTTTAACATAAATGTGTGTTATTGAGCATATAATTATCGAGAATAACCATGGCTGCCATGGCTTCAACGATGGGCACGGCGCGGGGCAACACGCAGGGGTCGTGGCGTCCTCTAGCCTTTAAAAGGGTGGGGTGCCCGTCTTTGTCTACGGTTTGTTGTTCGCGCAGCAAAGTGGCCACGGGTTTAAAGGCCACGCGAAACACAATGGGCTGTCCGTTGCTCAATCCGCCCTGTATGCCGCCGCTGTGGTTGGTGAGGGTGGTGATGCCTCCGTCGGGGGTTGGCACGAAGGGGTCGTTTTGCTCGCTTCCGCGGGCGGTGACTCCTGCAAAGCCCTCGCCATATTCAAAGCCCTTTACGGCGTTGATGCCTAGCATGGCTGCGCCGAGTTGAGCATGCAGTTTGTTGAACACGGGCTCGCCCAAGCCCACGGGGCAACCTTCAATCACGCAAGTGATGATGCCGCCAATGGTGTCGCCCTCTGCTTTCACTTGGGCTATGAGTTCGGCCATTTGTTGGGCCTTTTCGGGGTCGGGGCAGCGCACGGGGTTGTTTTCTATTTCGCCAAAGTTGTAGTCTTTATACGTGCCGCTTAAGGCAATGCTTCCCACCTGTTGGGTGTAGGCCGTGATGCGAATGCCTTTTTCGCGAAGAACCATTTTGGCAAATGCGCCTCCCACCACGCGGGCTATTGTTTCGCGGGCCGAGGTGCGGCCGCCTCCGCGGTGGTCGCGCAGGCCATACTTCGTTTGGTAGGTGAAGTCGGCGTGTGAGGGACGAAACACGTTGCGCAGGTTGTCGTAGTCGGCAGAGTGTTGATTTTCGTTGCGCACGAGGAAGCCGATGGGGCATCCCGTGGTGAGGCCTTCAAACACGCCCGACAGCAGTTCCACTTTGTCGCCCTCTTTGCGGGCGGTAGTCAAAGCGCTTTGGCCGGGTTTGCGGCGGTCGAGTTCTGATTGCAAAAAGTCGAGGTCTACTTTCACTCCGGCGGGCATGCCGTCAATCACGCCGCCAATGCCAGGGCCGTGGCTCTCGCCAAAGGTGGTCAGTCGGAAAAGGTTGCCAAAGGTGTTCATTCTTCTTCTGTGTAAAGCTAAGTCTTTAGAATGTGGGGGGGATGAGCGGGGCTGATTAGTGTTTGCCGTGGCAGCAACCACCTTCGCCGTGGTGATGACAACCGCCCTCAGCGTGCTCACCGTGGTGATGGCAGCCGCCCTCAGCGTGCTCACCGTGATGGCAACCGCCTTCTTCGTGTTCGCCATGGTGACAGCCGCCTCCGCAGCCGCCCTCGCAGCCACCTTCGCAGTTGCAACCGCCTTCACCGCTCATTTGCTTAATGAGTTCTTTGAGTTCTTCGTCGGTGGCGTCGCGCAGAGTGACCACTTCACCGCGGAAGTGAAGGTCGCGACCGGCCAAGGGGTGGTTCAAGTCGATAACCACGCCCTCTTCTTTCACCTCTAACACGAGGCCTTGAAAGCGAATGCCGTCGGCGTTTACCAAGGGAAGCACGGCTCCGGGGTAAACCATCTCTTTATCGAACTTGCCGTTGATGCTGAAGGTTTCTTTCGGAAGGGTGAGCACGTGGTCTTGTTCGTAGGGGCCGTAGGCTTCGTCTTGTTTGAGGGTGAAGTCGAACTTTTCGCCTTGGGTTAGCGCTAGGATTTTCTCTTCGAAACTGTCAAGGGCCACGCCCATGCCGCTGATGAATTGGAAGGGGTGTTCCACGGGGGCTTTCTCAATGAGTTCGTGAATGCCCTTTTCGTTGTCGGAGAAGAGTTCGTATGCTACGGTGACGTACTTGTGTGCGATGGTTTCCATTTTTTTTGTGTAGGGTTGTGTGTGTAGATTTGTGTGGCTCGTGCGGATAAAAGCACAAACCTTTAGAGTTGTTTAAATTCGTGTGTGTCTATATATATTATAGGTATGGTCTCTTGATACCTTATATATATTATAGGTGTAGAGGGGAGGAGCGCTACGCTAGTTCCAAATCGAGTTCCTTGCGAAGGGTTTCGAGTTCGGGGTAGGTCTCTAGCAGTTCCTTGAATTGCTCCAATCGGCTAAAGGCACGGTGAGGGGCATCGTTTTCAGTCACCTCAAATTTCAACGTGATGTAGTCGTTGCGAAGTTGGGTGCGTAGGTAGCTCATCAAGGCAATCTGCTCGTTGCGCATGTATTGCTCCACCATTTCGTTTTCCACCTTCACGGTCACTGTCCAGGTTTGAGGGTCAACGTGAGGGTCCATGCTCTTCATGCGGCCCGTGAGGGCGCGCTTTTCCACGGGTAGGTTTTGTGCGTAGCGAAACCAGAAGTGGGTGAGCCTTTCGTCGTTGAATGGAGTGCAGAGCTTTTGTGCCGCGTCTGTTGCGCTGGGCGTGGCAACGGCTTTCGCTTGCGTCGCTTGCGCAGAAGTCTTGTTGTTGGCTTCGCTATTGCGAATTTTGGCCAGTTCCTCTTTGATTGAGAAATGTTGCGGTGTGCGCGTGCGCTGCGCATTGGTTTTGCTAGCCGCTTGCTTCAAATAGTCAATGGTGGAAAGGGTGCCTGCGGGCGCTAGATGAGCCGCTTGCGTTGCCGCCTGTGTGGCGGGTTGAGCGGTGGCTGCTTGCGTTTGTTGGGCTTGAGATGCAGACTGAACTGCGGGGGCGGTTCGCGGAGTGGGTTGGGGGGCGGCGGCTTGCGGTTGAGCGGTGGCCGCTAGAAGTTGGAATAGGGGTTTAAGTCGTCGTGTAGGGCGACGCCCACACCCCGTGTCGTCTTCGCCCACAGCGGCTTGCCCCACTTCAATCAGCGTGAGTTCCACCAAGAGTCGCTTGTTGCGCGCTGTGTTGTAGTGCATGTCGCAATCGTTGCAAAGCTTCAGGGCGCGGTAGATGAATTTCGGCTCGCAGCGTTTGGCCTGCTCGTGATAGCGTTGGCGCACTTGCTCGCTCACATCGAGCAGAGGCAGTGTTTGCTCGTCGCGACACATCAGCAAGTTGCGGAAGTGGCTGGCTAGGCCGCCCATGAAATAGTTGGCCTCGAAGCCCTTGCTCAAAATGTGGTTGAGCCGAAGCATCACCGAGGGAATGTCGCATTTTAAGAGCAAGTCGGTCATGCTGAAATATTCATCGTAGTCGAGCACGTTGAGGTCTTCAATCACCTTTTGGTAGGTGATGTTTCCCTCGCAAAAGCTCGTCACTTGGTCGAAGATGGAAAGGGCGTCGCGCATGCCGCCATCGGCCTTTTCGGCAATAACGTGCAAGGCTTCTGTTTCATACTGTATGCCTTCCTTCTGTGCCACATATTCCAAGTGCTTAATGGTGTCGGCCACGGTGATGCGTGCGAAATCGTAGATTTGGCAACGACTCAAAATGGTGGGCAGAATTTTGTGCTTCTCGGTGGTGGCCAAGATGAAGATGGCGTGAGCGGGCGGCTCTTCCAACGTTTTCAAAAAGGCGTTGAAAGCCGCTGGCGAGAGCATGTGCACCTCGTCGATGATAAACACCTTGTAGCGTCCCACCTGAGGGGGAATTTGCACCTGCTCAATCAGTCCGCGAATGTCCTCCACACCATTGTTTGAGGCGGCGTCGAGTTCGTGAATGTTGTAAGAGCGTTGTTCATTAAAGGCTCGGCAACTTTCACATTCGTTGCAAGCCTCGCCCTCGGCCGTTGGCGTCAAGCAGTTAATGGTTTTGGCAAAAATGCGTGCACAGGTGGTTTTGCCCACACCGCGCGGACCGCAAAAAAGGTAGGCGTGTGCCAGCTTTCCTTGCGTAATGGCATTTTTCAGCGTGGTGGTTAGGGCGTGTTGTCCCACCACGGTGTCGAAGGTGGCGGGGCGATATTTTCGTGCCGATACAATGTAGTTGCTCATCGTGTGTGTAGCTATGCTTCGTGATAATTGTGACAAAGGTAAAACTTTTTTCGCAAAAACGCTGCGCTCGTTGCTACAAATGTGCCAATCGGTTATGATACATCTTCTACCTGACGCGCTCCTGCTAAGATGAGTGGTTTGTGGTGCTCTTTCTTTTCCATTCTCTTAGCTGGTTGATGATGCTCCTTTACATAAACGGTTGATTTTGTGTTGTTTTGGATATAAAATTACATTTTTCTTACCGAACTTTTACTGAAAAATAACACTTTTCCTACCGAACTTTGTGCAATATTTCACACTTTTCCTACCGAACTTTACGAGAATGAATGACTTTTTTGCAATCAAATATAGCCTAAGTGGGCCATGGGTCTTTTATTTAAGGTCGGGCTAGAGGTCGGTGGGGGCGACGCGGCCCGCGTCGGCAAAAACGGGAAACGTGCAAATGGTGAAAAATGAGGGGATGAGAGGAAGTCCCCTCTTTTTTACAAACGGAGCATTTTTATAATATGCCCTTAAGCAGCTGCACTTAGCGCTTTACAATTTGCTTGAACCGCGATTCAGGTCATCGTACACCGACCGTTGTACGAGCGTACACCGACCGATGGACGATCGTACACCGACCGATGGACGAACGTACACCGACCGATGGACGGTGATGAAAAAGGCGGCTGAGAAAAAATCAAAAGCCTTGTTTGATTCTTTCTCAGCCGCTTTGTAGAAGGGAAGGGGAATGGGGTGGAGGGCTCTAAGGGTTTTATTCTCTATTCAAGGGTGTTTTAATCTGCTTAGGTTGCGGGAGTTTTTTTGTTGTTATTCATGCTTTTTCTTTCAGCGTTTGTGCTTGCCCCGACGCGGGACGCGTCGCCCCCCAAGAGCTAGCGTCGCTACACTGGGGGGTGGCGGTTGCTTACTTCAGAAGCGGCTCGTCGAGGGTGCGGGCTTGTTTGGCCCAATCTTCGGGGATGAACTTCCACTGGTTGAGCGGGGCGGGCGAGATGGTGCCCATTTGGCTGATGGCCGTGAGCAGGTAGTAGCGAAGGTCTTTGTCGGTGCTCCACACAATGCGCTTCGTGAGGTCTTTCTCGGCAATGTGAGCCCCTTGCGTGAGCAAGCCGCCACCGCCGTTGCCACGGTAGGAATTGATGGCGCAGCGGTAGGTTTGCTTCAGTGAGAAGGGCGAGCCGTTGGCTAGCTTCTCAATTGTGACACGTTGGCCCTCGGGCTTCGTTACGTCGACGGTGTAGATGAGGCCGGCAGCCGAGTCGAAATTATAGCTCGGGTATTTCAGTCGTTGCCAAGCATCGGAGAGTTGCTCGGGATGGTCGCGGAAGAGCAGTATGTGGTCGGTGGGCGCGTGCATTTGAGCCACCCAGTGAGCGTAGGAGTATTCCAAGTAATCTTTCACCTCTTGACCCGTGAGCGTCATCACATAAAGCATGTTTTCGTAGCGATAGAGGTTGAACATGTCGCGCACGCGGATTTCGCCTTCGGGAATGGCCGCATCCATAGCTAAGGGGGCAACAAACGAGATGTCGGCACCCGAAATGCCCAGTTGCATTTGGTGAATGAAGTCGATGAAGGCCGAGGGGCCGAAGAAGGCTGGCGTGCTCTCCATGGCGTTTTCGTTGTAGCCAATAACGCGCGAGGTAAAGGCTCGCACCGTGTCGGCCTGTGCGGCAAAGTGCTGCATGAAGTCGGCATCGGGGACATAGTCGTCAATATCTACTAGCTGTGTTTGTAAGGCCTTCTTCACCACCTTCTTGCCGTTGAGTTGCAGCGTGAAGCGGGCTTGCGCCACGGCCTCGGCTTGTGCTGCGGGGTTGAGCACCCACACCGAGTCGCCTTGCGAGTTGACCACGGCGCGGTGGGCGCGTCGGTGGTCGTGGCCACAAAACACCACGTCGAAGCCCGGCACTTGTTCAGCCAGTTGCACGGCGGCATTCTCCGCACCCACGGCGGTTTGGTGGTCGCTGCCCACGCCCGAGTGAACAAGGCCCACAATCACGTCGGCCTCCTTCTGCATTTGCGGCATGTAGTGGCGAGCCACGGTGACGAGGTCGTCGAAACGGAGACCCGACCACAGGCTCTCGGGCAGCCACATGGGAATGCCGGGCGTGATCATGCCCAACACGGCAATGCGCACGCCTTGTCGCTCAACAAGGGTGTAGGGCTTCCAATAAGGCTGGCCCGTGGCAGTGTTGATTACGTTGGCACCGAGCATGGGCATTTGGCATTGGCTGGCCCAGCGGTCGTAGACGGCATGGCCCGTTTCAATGTCGTGATTGCCCACGGTGGCCGCGTCGTAGCGCATGAAGTTGAGCGCTTCGGCGCAAAGATGGGGGCTCTTCGTGTCGATGAAGTTATAATAATAGGCTGTGGGCTGACCTTGCAGAATGTCGCCATTGTCAATGAGCACCACGTGGTCGTTGCCTTCCGTTTGGCGCAGCTGCTTCACATAACTGTAAATGCGCGCCAAACTTCCCTTACCCGGCTCGCCCGTAAGAAAGTTATAGGGCAGGTAGTTGCCGTGTACGTCGGTGGTTTCAAGAATAGAAAATTCCACCTTGCGCTGCTGCGCTTGGGCGGTGAGCGCAAGGGTGAGGCTTAGGGCAGCCCCAAGGAGTGTTTTCGAAAACATAATTATTTGCGGATGTAGTCAACAAAATCGTAGGGCAGTGTGTTCTTCTCGTCAGGCTCGTGGTGCTCGCGGCTCACTTCTTTCCATTCCTCCCAATCGAGGGTGGGGAAGAAGGTGTCGGCCTCCTCGGCCACGGCATCGATGTGGGTGAGGCAGAGGCGCTGGGCCAGGGGCAAGGCTTCGGCATAAACGCTTTCGCCGCCAATGATGTAGACTTCGGCATCGGCTTGGCAGGCTTGCAAGGCTTCGGGGAGCGAGTGAAACACTTCGATGCCAGGCGCGGCATAGTCCGTTTGGTGCGTAATCACCACGTTGCGGCGGTTGGGCAGCGCGCCCTTGGGCAGCGACTCAAACGTTTTGCGGCCCATGATGATGGTGTGGCCCGTGGTGAGTTGTTTGAAGTGTTTAAGGTCGGCGGGCAGGTAATAAAGCAGTCCGCCCTTGTGGCCTATGGCATGGTTTGCGGTTAAGGCGCAGATAATGGAGAGTGTCATATATTATAAGTTTACGTGCGCAAAGTTAGCAGATATTTGTAAATTTGCCCCTAAATAATGATGACGAATGAAACAATATCTTGATTTGTTACAGCATATCCTCGACGACGGCGTGGTGAAAGGCGACCGCACGGGGACGGGCACGAAGAGCATCTTCGGCCATCAAATGCGTTTTAACCTCGACGACGGATTTCCGTTGATTACGACCAAAAAACTCCACTTGAAATCCATCATCCACGAGTTGCTGTGGTTTCTTCACGGCGACACAAACGTGCATTATCTGCAAGAAAACGGGGTGCGCATTTGGAACGAGTGGGCCGATGCCGACGGCAATTTAGGTCACATCTATGGCTACCAGTGGCGCTCGTGGCCCGACTACAACGGCGGCCACATCGACCAAATAAAAGAGGTGATTAAGCAGATTAAAGAAACGCCCAACTCGCGCCGCATGATTGTGTCGGCGTGGAACGTGGCCGACCTCGACAAAATGAATCTTCCCCCTTGCCACTTGCTCTTTCAATTTTATGTGGCCGACGGACGGCTTTCGTTGCAACTCTATCAACGCTCGGCCGACACCTTCTTGGGCGTGCCCTTCAATATTGCAAGCTACGCCTTGCTGCTGCAAATGATGGCACAGGTGACGGGTCTTAAAGTGGGCGACTTTGTGCACACCACGGGCGACACCCACCTCTATCTAAACCACTTGGAACAGGCTCAGTTGCAACTCACTCGCACACCGCGCCCCTTGCCTCGCATGGTGATTAACCCCGAGGTGAAAGATTTGTTTAGTTTCCACTACGACGACTTCCAACTCGAGGGCTACGACCCTTGGCCGCACATTGCCGCTAAAGTTTCCGTCTAATTGTTTATTTTTTTCCAAAAAAGAATATGCACGCAGCGTTTCAACAACAAATCACGCAATTGCTCGGCGAGGCAGAGGCCGCTCAGCTGCTAACGGCGCTAGAGCAAACCGAGCCTTCGGTGAGTGTTCGCCTCAATCAGCGCAAGTCCTCGTCGGCCTTTAGCGAGGAAAAACTTGACCCGGTGGCATGGTGCGCCACGGGGCGCTATTTGGCGCAACGTCCGCGCTTCACTTACGACCCCTTGCTACACGCTGGTTGCTACTACGTGCAAGAGGCCGCCTCGATGTTTGTGGAGCAAGCCTATCGGCAAATAGAGAAAGACTTCATTCCGCACCGCTTGCTCGACCTTTGCGCTGCTCCTGGCGGAAAGAGTACGCTGTGGCGCTCGCTCTTGGCCGATGGCGATTTGCTCGTGGCCAATGAGCCTATTCGTCAACGCGCGCAGATTTTAGCCGAGAACCTAATGAAGTGGGGGCATCCTGATGTGGTTTGCACCTCGGCTTATCCCGAAGAATTTGCCCCGCTAGGCAGCTTCTTCGATGTGGTGGCGGCCGACGTGCCGTGTTCGGGCGAGGGCATGTTTCGTAAGGACGAAGGAGCTGTGGCGGAATGGAGCCCCGAGGCGGTGGACGCTTGTGCTGCTCGGCAGTGGGATATTATTGAAAGCGTGTGGCCCTGTTTGCGGCAAGGGGGCTATTTGGTGTATAGCACTTGCACCTATAACCGACAAGAGAATGAAGACAATGTGGTGCGCATTTGCGAAGAACTCGGCGCAGAACTCGTGTCTATTGCCGTGGACGAGGCGTGGAACATTGCCCCCGACACCACCGAGCGTGGCCTTGCCGTTTATCACTTCTTCCCCCATCGCACACGGGGCGAAGGCTTGTTCTTAGCCTTGCTTCGCAAAACGAGCGAAGCGCCCGTGATGAAGGAAAAGAAAGGAAAGAAACAACGCGGCGGAAAGCAGCAAACCGTGCAAGGTGGTGCGCAGGTGTCGGCTTGGTTGGCCGACGACGGGCAATTTAAACTCTTGCCCACCGACGAGGCACACATTACAGCGGTAAGACAATCTTTGGTGGACGATGTGCAACGCCTTTGCTCCACCGTTCGCGCCCTAACGGCCGGTGTGTTGTTGGCAGAAGAGAAAGGACGGAAGTACATTCCGCAACACGCGCTCGCTCTTTCCACTCAACTCTCGCCCACGGCTTTCCCTAGAGTGGAACTCTCACTAGATGAAGCCTTAAGCTATTTGCGTCGTGAAGCCCTAGTGCTTCCCTCGTCTGCCCCTCGTGGCTACGTGGTGGTTTGCTATGAAGGTCACCCTCTGGGCTTTATGAACAATCTCGGCTCGCGTGCCAACAATCTTTATCCGCAAGAGTGGCGCATTCGCAATTAGTGCTAGCTGATCTCCTTTGGGGGGTCTAGCTCTTGGGGGGCGACGCGTCCCGCGTCGGGGCAAGCAGAAAAGCCCTACTTGCTAGCGTGAGCTCGTCAGTGGGGGCGACGCGGCCCGCGTCGGCGCTAGTGAAAACGCTAGTAGAT
>CAVKKI010000093.1:0-6747 GCA_963656725.1 Oribacterium sp.
TCACTACACCGTGAAGCCATTCCTAATTGTGCCTATCATTGGAGCTATGTTTGTAGATTTGATGAATACAGGGCTTATCACCGTATTTCTCAACTTTATAAATCATTAATGTGTTCCAGAATGCTCTAAAAGATATCTAAAGGTGTGCTTTTCTGCAAATTTATGGTTTTTAGTTTGAGCAATTATTGTCGAAGTCGTATCTTTGTAGACCTAACTTAAAGAAAACTGTAGTACCCACGCAATGTATATGGTGCGACATACCCAATTAAAGAACAACATACAGGTGATGGTTAGTTTGCTGATTAGCTTGCTAACCTTCATGGCTTGTGGTAGTGCGGAAAAATCAGAAAAACGCGGAGATGCTGCACTAGCTTTGGGGGAATATGCAGAAGCTGCAGCCCAATATAAACGTGCCTATAGTCAAATTCCAGCCAAAGAAAAATCAAAACGAGCACACATGGCCTATAAAATGGGGGATGCCTATCAACGCTATGGCAATACGGCTCGTGCTGTTGGTTCATTTCAAAGTGCCATGCGTTATCGTGGTAGCGATTCCCTCACGCTTTTCTATCTAGCCGAAGGACTACGCAAACAAGGTAATTATAAAGGAGCAGAGATGGCCTATAAAGCTTTTGCAGACTCTGTGCCTGGCGATGAACGAGCTGAGTGGGGAATTAACGCTTGCTTGTCAGCTCCTAAATCAAAAGAGGTAGGGTCAGCCTATACTGTAAAGATATTTAATCAGCTAAACGGCTCACGATCAGATTACTCACCCGCCTATATGGGAAATGAGGCACAACAACTCTATTTTACATCAACCCGTAACCAGTCGAAAGGGGAAGTAAGTTCCATTACGGGCATGAAAAATGGGGATATTTTTTTTGTGAAAAAGGATGAAAAAGGAAAATGGAAGGCTGTGGAAAGTGTGGAAGGAGAACTTAATACGGAAAATGACGAAGGCGCTTGTAGTTTCACTCCCGATGGAAAGACCATGTACTTAACTGTTTGTCGTACAGATCCTTCCTATCCCCGTATGGCTGAAATATGGAAGTCGGAACGTGCGGATGCAAAATGGGGAAAGCCAACCCAATTGAAAATATCAGGTGATACCTTATCCTCTTACGCTCATCCTGCTGTGTCTCCTGATGGCCGTTGGCTCTATTTTACTTCAGATATGCCCGGAGGACAAGGTGGCCTTGACCTTTGGCGAGCAGAACTCGATGCTAAACATGGTGTGGCTCGACTTGAGAACTTAGGAACGGACATCAACACCGAGGGTGATGAGTGCTTCCCAACTCTCAGACCTAATGGCGAATTGTACTTTTCCAGTACACGTCACCAAGGAAATATGGGCGGATTGGATTTGTATCGAGCAAAGGAGGACACTGTAAATCATCGTTGGACGGTAGAACATTTACCTTCGCCTATGAATTCGAATGGTGATGACTTTGGCATTACCTTCGAAGGGTTGCATAATCGAGGCTTTTTCTCATCCAACCGCTCCACAGGGGGGCGAGGTTGGGATAAAATCTATGAGTTTTCCTATCCCGAAGTATTGAAAACCGTAAAAGGTTGGGTGTATGAACAAGATGGTTATGAATTGCCCAAGTCTGTAGTCTATATGGTGGGGAGTGATGGTACGAACGAAAAATTCGGTGTATTGTCTGATGGCTCGTTTGAAAAACCTTTGAAACCAGGAGTAAGCTATTTGTTTTTGGCTACTTGTAACGGCTATCTTAACGTTCGGAACGAATTGCGAGCTGACACGACAGAGGTGGAAAGCCAACAAGTGCTTCAATTCGCTTTGCCAAGTGTTAGTTCTCCTGTGTTAGTGCGTAACGTGTTCTATGAATTTGATAAAGCCACGCTCACTGAAAATTCTTGTGAGGCGCTTGATCGTTTGACACGAATGTTGAAAGAAAATCCGAATGTAACAATTGAACTGTCAGCCCATTGCGACTATCGGGGTAATTCCGACTACAATTTACGGCTTTCGCAACGTCGAGCAGAGAGTGTGGTGAAATACCTAACGGAGCATGGCATAGAAGCTGACCGCTTAACAGCTAAGGGCTATGGAAAAGAAGTGCCGAAAATTGTGAATAAAAAACTCATTGAAACCTATCCCTTCTTACACACAGGCGACACATTGACCGTTCCTTATATTCTTAAATTGCCTAAGGAACAACAAGAAGTGTGCAATGCCTTGAACAGAAGAACTGAATTCCGTGTGTTGCGCACCACCTATGGTTTATTTGATGAACAAGGCAATTTAAAGCCCGAAGCTTTGCGAAAATCAGAGGAAACAGAATAATCTAGAAAAATAGTGAACTAAATATGTTAGTAGTGAAATTTCTAAATGCCTTTGGGCGTTACCTTATTTTAATGGGACGTACCTTCTCACGTCCAGAACGTATGCGTATGTTTCTTAAGCAATATGTGAAAGAAATGGTACAGCTAGGTGTTGACTCCATAGGCATTGTGTTGCTGATTTCTTTTTTTATAGGAGCCGTAATTTGCATTCAAATCAAACTAAACATTCAAAGTCCGTGGATGCCTTTGTGGGTATCGGGTTATGTAACGCGTGAAATTATGCTACTCGAATTTTCCTCAAGCATCATGTGCTTAATTTTGTCAGGCAAGGTGGGTTCAAACATCGCTTCAGAATTAGGCACCATGCGTACCACTCAACAAATTGACGCACTCGAAATAATGGGCGTAAATCCTGCCTCTTTCCTCATTTTGCCCAAGATTGTAGGTTTAGTAACCATTATGCCATTCTTGGTGGTGTTTAGTACGGTTAGTGGTATCATAGGTGCTTATGCCACGGCTTATGTTGCACATATCATCACTCCCTCTGATTTAACGGCTGGATTGCAACACTCCTTCACTCAATGGTTCTTTTGGATGGGCGTGATTAAATCGTTGTTCTTCGCTTTTATTATTACAAGCGTGTCATCCTTTTATGGCTATAACGTGGAGGGAGGTAGTATTGAAGTAGGTAAGGCTAGTACGAATGCAGTTGTTTCTTGTTCGATGCTAATCCTTTTCGCTGATCTATTTTTAACGAAATTGCTATCATGATAGAAATAAAGAACTTACATAAATCGTTTGAGGACAAGGAAGTGCTTAAAGGCATAACTTCCACCTTTGAAAGCGGAAAAACTAATTTGATTATAGGTCAAAGTGGATCGGGAAAAACAGTTTTAATAAAGAATATAGTCGGTCTGTTTGAACCTACTGAAGGCGATGTGGTTTATGACGGACGTAGCTTCATGAGCATGAATAAAAAAGAGCGGGCGCTATTACGTCGTGAAATGGGAATGATTTTCCAAAATGCGGCATTATTCGACTCCATGTCTGTGCTCGAGAATGTAATGTTTCCATTAGACATGTTCTCTAACGATAGTTACAAAGATCGTGTACGTAGAGCTCAATTTTGTCTGGATCGTGTGAATCTAAGCGATGCAGGAGCAAAATTTCCCGGAGAAATATCAGGCGGAATGCAGAAGCGTGTGGCTATTGCCCGTGCTATTGCTTTAAATCCCAAGTACTTATTTTGCGACGAACCCAATTCAGGGCTAGATCCAAAGACCTCGCTTGTGATAGATGACTTAATACATGATATTACCAAGGAGTATAATACCACCACGATAATTAATACGCATGATATGAACTCTGTGATGGGAATTGGTGAACACATTCTTTTTATCTGTAAAGGTCATAATGAATGGGAAGGAACAAAAGAGGAAGTGATGAGTTCGAAGAATGAACAACTGAATAGTTTTATCTTTGCTTCCGACCTATTTAAAAAGGTGAAGGAGGTGGAGCAGGTGGAGGCTCAGTAATAGGGTGACAAACTAAATCATGAAAAAGTTTGACTTACAATCGGCTTATCAGCCAACAGGTGATCAGCCTGAAGCCATAAAACAATTGACAGCAGGTGTGCTTGAAGGTGCACCTGCTCAAGTGCTTTTGGGTGTAACGGGGTCTGGTAAGACTTTCACAGTGGCTAATGTGATTAAAAACGTCAACAAACCCACTCTGATATTGAGTCATAACAAAACGTTGGCTGCACAACTCTATTCAGAATTTAAGGGCTTCTTTCCTAATAACGCAGTAGAGTACTATGTGTCCTATTATGATTATTACCAGCCTGAGGCCTATATCGCTTCTACTGACACCTATATTGAAAAGGATTTAGCCATAAACGAAGATATCGACAAATTGCGTTTGGCAGCAACTTCGGCTTTGTTATCCGGTCGAAATGATGTAATTGTGGTTTCCTCCGTGTCTTGTATCTATGGTATGGGTAATCCATCGGCTTTTTATGAGAATGTCGTAGAACTGAAAGTGGGACGCACATTGTCTGTTAATTCGTTGCTTAACCGTTTGGTGTCGAGTCTGTATACTCGAAATGACGTGGCCCCTAAAGCTGGCAATTTTCGAGTCAAGGGAGATACCGTAGACATATATCTAGCTTATGCCGATGAAATTATTCGTGTTTGCTTTTGGGATGATGAAATTGACTCTATAGAGGAAGTGGATTCATTGTCGGGCATACGTCTAAATACTTACGAAGAATATAAAGTCTATCCAGCTAATTTATTCCTAACCTCAAAAGAGACACAAGAATTGGCTATCCGAAAGATACAAGACGATTTGGTAGCTCAAATTCATTTATTTGAGGAAATGGGTAAAACGCTAGAAGCTAAGCGTTTGAAGGAACGAGTGGAGTATGATATCGAAATGATTCGTGAATTGGGACACTGCGCAGGTATAGAAAACTATTCACGTTATTTTGACGGGCGAGAGTCAGGCACTCGACCGTTTTGCCTATTGGATTTCTTTCCCGAAGATTTTCTCATCGTGATTGATGAAAGCCACGTTACAATTCCGCAAATACGTGCGATGTATGGAGGTGACCGTTCTCGTAAAGAATCTTTAGTGGAATACGGATTTCGTTTGCCTGCAGCTTTGGATAATCGTCCCTTAAAATTTGATGAATTTCATGAAATAGCTAAACAAATCATCTATATCAGTGCAACTCCTGCAGATTATGAACTCGGTGAAGCGGGTGGGATAGTGGTTGATCAAGTAATACGCCCAACAGGTCTGCTTGATCCTCCCATTGAAGTGCGCGATACAGATTTCCCTGTCGATGATTTGATGGAAGAAATTAGGAAGGCTAAAGCACATAGTGAACGTGTGCTAGTGACAACCCTGACAAAACGTATGGCAGAAGAACTGACCGAGTATCTATTGAATAATGGAGTAAACACTGCTTATATTCATAGTGATGTGGATACTTTAGAACGTGTGCAGATTATGCAGGATTTGCGTCGGGGAATTTATGACGTGCTTGTGGGTGTTAATCTACTACGTGAGGGCTTGGATTTACCAGAGGTGGCACTTGTGGCCATTCTGGATGCAGATAAAGAAGGCTTTTTGCGTTCAGAGCGTTCATTGACTCAGACGGTGGGTAGAGCTGCTCGTAATGTGAATGGTCGAGTTATAATGTATGCCAAACAAATTACGGAGTCGATGCAGAACACCATTGATGAAACTTATCGACGCAGAGCTAAACAAACTGCTTATAACGAAGCGCATCAGATGGTGCCTCGTCCTATTGTGAAACCTATTGAGAACAACGACCTGATAGAGATGCAACGTCTGCGTCAGTCTAAGAAAATCGAAGAGGACGTTTCGAAAAACGCAAGTATTAAAACTTCATACGTTCAACCTCAAGAGGAGACCTTGTTAATGGCGGCGGAAACCCCAGTTGCCTATGGAAAAATGCAAAAATCGGAAAGTGTCGAGCAGCGCAAGGAAAGTCTACAAAAGGCAATGAAGAAAGCTGCGGAGGCCTTCGATTTTATCACAGCAGCACAATTACGTGATGAATTGTTGGCTTTGGAAAAGAATGCAGAATAGTCATTTCTAATTGCATAAGAGGGCGTATAAACACATGCTTTATTCTTGTTTGAACGAATTTATCGGCATTTTCTTCTAGAAGCGCATAGAATTCAGTAAATTTGCAACGCATTTAGTACTAACTAGACAACACATATCTTAGTTGTTGCCTAATATACCTTCATCACAAATCATGGAATTGGATATCCTTACAGCGGTTTCTCCCATTGACGGACGTTATCGTTCAAAGACCGAATCACTTGCCCCTTATTTCTCTGAATATGCTTTGATGAAATATCGCGTGCGTGTTGAAATCGAGTACTTTATCACTTTGTGTGAGTTGCCATTGCCTCAATTGGCAGCCTTCCCTCATCAGCTTTTCGATACGCTTCGTAATGCTTACAAGAATTTTTCGGAAAAAGATGCAGCTCGTGTGAAAGAAATAGAGAGCGTGACGAATCATGATGTAAAGGCAATTGAATATTTCATTAAGGAAAAATTCGACCAAATTGGTGGTCTTGAAGAGTACAAAGAGTTTATTCATTTTGGCCTAACTTCGCAAGATATTAATAACACGTCGTTCCCCTTGATGCTGAAGGAGGCTACTCATGAGGTGTATTTGCCTTTGCTTCAAGAACTAATTGATCAATTGAATACGTATGCAGAGGAATGGAAGAATATTCCGATGTTAGCTAAAACGCATGGACAACCTGCATCTCCTACTCGATTGGGTAAGGAAGTGAAGGTGTTTGCTTATCGTTTGGAGCGTCAAGTAGCTTTGCTAAAGTCTATCCCTATGACGGCTAAGTTTGGTGGGGCAACGGGTAACTATAATGC
>CAVKKI010000093.1:6757-9706 GCA_963656725.1 Oribacterium sp.
ATGTAGCTTATGCCTCGTATGACTGGCGTGCTTTTGGAAGCAAATTTGTGAGTGAAAAGTTAGGATTGGAACGTGAAGAATACACAACTCAAATTAGTAACTACGATAACATGGCTGCCTTGTTTGACGCAATGAAACGCATCAACACTATTGTCATTGATATGGATCGTGACTTTTGGCAGTATGTTTCAATGGAATATTTTAAACAACGCATAAAGGCTGGAGAGGTTGGATCTAGTGCTATGCCTCATAAGGTAAATCCCATCGATTTTGAAAATTCTGAAGGAAACTTAGGACTAGCTAATGCTTTGTTTGAGCATTTAAGCCGAAAACTCCCCATTAGTCGCTTACAACGTGATCTTACAGATTCTACCGTAATACGTAATATAGGTGTGCCTCTTGGGCATTCATTGATTGCGTTCCAAAGTTCGTTGAAGGGTCTTCGCAAGTTGCTCCTTCATGAAGAGAGCATTCAACGTGATTTGGATAATTGTTGGGCTGTTGTGGCTGAGGCTTTGCAAACCATACTTCGTCGTGAGGCTTATCCCCATCCCTACGAGGCTTTGAAGGCACTTACCCGTACAAACGAAACAATCACCGAAGAACGTATCCATCACTTTATTGACACTCTTGAGGTGAGCGAAGAAGTGAAGAAGGAACTTCGTGCCATTACTCCTCATAATTATACGGGAATGTAATAACTAAAAACTAAAAACGACCTTAAAGAAGGTAATCCTTTTACAAATTCAAATATCAGAACTTGCGTTCGTGAGAATGCATTAACTTAACTCTTTAATCATATGAGTAATTATTTTGAAAACAACAACGACGATAGCCGAGATGGCTACAAGTCGAAGAATGAAAACAATGAGAGCCGTAATGGCTCAGACCGTCCATCCGGACGCCAACGCTTTAGTCGTAGCTACACTCCTGTTAATGGAAACAGCAGCTATAATCGCAATGAGGGGGAACGTCCTCGTTTTAATCGTGATAACTCACGTCCTTATTATAGCAATGAGGGAGGCTATCAGCCGCGTCAGCAAGGTGGCTATCGCCCTCGCTACAATCAAGGGAACAACGAAGGAAACCGCTCAGACAACCGTTGGGGAAAACCTCGCTATTCACAGAACGGAGAGAATGGTGGCGGCTATTATTCGCGTCAGCAAGGCACTGGTGGTTATCGTCCCCGTTATGGACAAGGCGGTAATGAAGGTGGCTATCGTCCTCGCTACAACCAAGATGGCAATGGTGGCTATTCTAACAATCGTCAACAAGATGGTGGCTATCGTCCTCGTTATAACAACCAAGGAGGGTATGGCTCTCGTCCCCAATATCGTCGTGATGGCTATGATGCACATGCCAAGTATTCGCAGAAGAAACGTTTGGAATATAAAGAAGAAAACTATGATCCTACAGTGCCTTTGCGCTTGAATAAGTTTCTAGCTAATGCTGGAGTTTGTTCGCGTCGTGATGCCGATAAGTATATTGAGGCAGGCGTGGTGTCAGTAAATGGTCAAGTAGTTACTGAATTGGGAACCAAGGTCCTTCGTACTGACGAGGTGAAATTTCACGATAATGTAGTCAAAATTGAGAAGAAGGTATACGTGCTTCTTAACAAGCCCAAAGGCTATGTAACAACGAGCGATGATCCTCAAAACCGCAAAACGGTGATGGACTTGGTTCAAAACGCTTGCCCTGAACGCATTTATCCTGTTGGACGTTTAGACCGCAATACGACTGGCGTGTTGTTGCTGACAAATGATGGTGAACTCGCTTCGAAACTTACCCATCCTAAGTTTTTGAAGAAAAAAATCTATCATGTCACAACCGATCAGAACGTTTCATCCTCCGACCTTCGTCAAATAGCCGATGGTATTATGCTGGAAGATGGAGAAATTAAGGCCGATGCGGTAGATTTTGCTTCTATTACAGATAAAAAGCAGATTGGTATTGAAATTCATAGTGGAAAGAATCGCATTGTACGTCGTATTTTTGAAAGCCTAGGTTATCATGTAGTTAAATTGGACCGCGTTTATTTCGCAGGCTTGACAAAGAAGAATGTTCGTCGTGGCGATTGGCGTTACCTCACAGAAAAAGAAGTACAAATGCTTCGCATGGGTGCTTTCGAATAAAAGAGAATTGAGTGCTTGCTTGTTTCGCCTTATGGTGAGATGAGCAAGAGCTATAATTGATAGATATAGAAAGTAAATGAAACGAACAAAGATAATTGATTTGCTCCAACGTACTGACTATGGAGCAAATGTATGTGTAAAAGGCTGGGTGCGTACTCGTCGTGGTAGCAAGTCGGTCAACTTTATAGCTCTGAATGATGGAAGTACCATCAAGAACGTTCAAATTGTCGCTGATGTTGAAAAGTTCGATGCAGAGATGCTCAAATCAATCACAACGGGTGCTTGCTTAAGTGTGGAAGGCACATTGGTTGAAAGCCAAGGTGCAGGCCAGAGTGTTGAGATTCAAGCAACACAAATAGAGGTGCTTGGTACTTGCGGTTCAGACTATCCTATGCAAAAGAAAGGACAGTCGTTTGAATACATGCGTCAATATGCTCACCTTCGTCTTCGTACAAATACCTTTGGTGCTGTGATGCGCATTCGCCACAACATGGCAATGGCAATTCATACTTACTTCCATGAGCATGGTTTCTTCTATTTCAATACACCGCTTATCACGGCTTCCGATTGTGAAGGAGCTGGCCAGATGTTTCAAGTTACCACAAAGAACCTTTATGATTTGAAGAAGGACGCTGAGGGTAAGATTGATTATTCTGACGATTTTTTTGGCAAGCAGACCTCATTGACTGTTAGCGGCCAACTTGAAGGTGAATTGGGAGCTACAGCATTGGGGGCCATTTATACTTTTGGTCCTACGTTCCGTGCAGAAAATTCAAACACTCCTCGTCATTTGGCTGAGTTTTGGATGATTGAGCCG
>CAVKKI010000094.1:0-900 GCA_963656725.1 Oribacterium sp.
AACTACGCAAACACTCGTGCTCCTAGCAATGCTTTTGCTCTTTCAGAGCGACGTTCCCCCTAGCGTTTAACCCAGGGCGCCGCTTCGCTTGCCCTGGGCTAGGTGCATGCATTGGGCTTTCAGCCCGCCCTTATCCCCCCTCCTCCTTAAATAGCCGTGAATTTCGAATCGATTGTTTGAATGAAATGCGCAATTTGATGAAGTGAAAAGATTAAATAAAGTAGAGGCTTTGGTCTAAAAAAACTCCACTTTTTATTACGTTTCGATGAAAAGAATGCTTTATCTTAGCGACAGTCTGCAACTTCCTCTATTTGATAAAGAACTAGATGATTGCGCAAATAATTTTGAAAAATGGATTTATCTACTTAAGAATATGGAAACTCTAAAACGACTACCATGGGCAGCAAAGAGTGCTGTGTTCAAAAAATTAGAAGAAATATCAAACGTGGCCTCCCTTTCGCGAAGTGAGCGCTTAGAATATGACGTAGCTTTACGAAAATATTGTGACACACTCTCTGTGTTGTCGGGAGCAAGGCAAGAAGTATTGAAGAGGGGTTTGACCTTGGTGTGCTAAAGGTGGCTAAATCTATGTTTGCAGAAGGTATGTCGTTAGAAGCGGTAGCTCGATTAACGGGGCTTTCTTCAGACAAAGTGCAAGGCATTCAAGTTTAATGTTTTTGATGGATGGTTTTGATAATAATATCGCATAGATTATCAAAACCATTCTTTTTTCGTTGATTTTCGCCGACGCGGGCCGCGTCGCCCCCTCATAGATTTGCTTACATCGGAAAAATAGTTAAAAAATCTTTTAGGCTATATTACCCCCCCCCTAATTTGTTGTACTTTTCAAAAAAAAACACTAAGTTTGCGCTTTGAAAACGGTGTGTGTCTGTGTTAGAC
>CAVKKI010000094.1:922-9606 GCA_963656725.1 Oribacterium sp.
GGGCAGGAGAAGGGGCGTTTTCCCTAAAAACTGCTTTTCCTTTTTCCAATGCAATCCAAAAACATTTTAAACCTAATAAAACCTTTCTCACAGCGAAATCTATGAAAAAGAAATTACTCTCACTTCTCACTTTGCTCCTCGTGGTGCTGTCTGTTTCGGCCGCTCCCACAGCGCCCAAGGTGAGTACGGCAGATGCCACCTATTGGTATATGCTGCAGTTCTTAAACGGTGACGGTGTGCTTGAAGCCAAATCCAGTGGCACCAATGTAGCCACCGGTGTGGCCACAGGCAAACCCGCTCAATTGTGGAAAATTGAAGGCGACGCCACCACGGGCTACACGCTCACTAGTAAAAACGGCATGACGCTCTACACCACTACCACGGCGAAGGAGGGCATGTTTCAAGCAGGCACCACGCCTAACGCTAACAACCACTTTGTGTGGCAAACCACTACGGCGGAAGCTTACACTAACGAAGGTTGGGTGCTTTCGCCCAAAGCCAATACCTCGCTTTATATGAATCAATGGGGTGGAGCTGGCACAGGTAAAAGCCTCGGTTTGTGGAACAATCGTGCCGATGCAAACCAACCCTTTAAATTTGTGGAATATGACGAGAATGCACTCTCTAACGTTCTACCCCTCATTCCTTATCCCCAAAGCGTAACACGTGGCGAAGGCACACTCAGCCTAAAGAGCATCACTAGCGCCTCGGCCGACGATGCCGTAGCTAGTCGCTACCTCACAGAGTTTGCAGAACAATTGAAGAATACTTCTAACATTGATTGGACAATTACAACCGCAGCCACCGAGAATGCCTTGGTTATGACCACCGACGCAACTTTGGCACACGAAGCCTACACGCTTAATGTGACCGCCACTGGCATCAGCGTGACGGCAGCCGACTCCACCGGTTTCTTCTACGCCATTCAAACCTTGAAGCAACTCATGCCTCATGCCATCTATGGCACGGCTTGCAGTCCTTCACTTGATTGGAGTGTACCTGTTGTGTCAATCACCGACCAACCCCAACTCGGTCACCGTGGCTATATGCTCGACGTGGCTCGTCACTTCTTCTCAATGACCGAGGTGAAGCGTGTGCTCGATGTGATGGCTTCTTATAAGATGAACCGCTTCCACTGGCACCTTAGCGATGACCAAGGCTGGCGCATCGAAATTCCCGAATATCCCAAACTCACCACAGTGGGTGCCATCCGCAAAGGCTCGTTTGTAAACGCTGGTGGTAGTTCACAGTTCTACGACGACACTGAGTATGGTCGCGGCATGTTCTTCACCCTCGACCAACTGCGTGAAATCGTAGCTTATGCCAAGGCTCGCAACATCGAGATTATTCCCGAAATCGACCTTCCCGGTCACATGGTAGCAGCCGTAACGGCCTATCCCGAATTTAGCTGCGACTCCACCAAATCTTATGAGGTGCGCATTGCAGGCGGTATTTCGCAAGACGTGCTCAACATTGGTAAAGATGAGGTAATCGACTTCTTGAAGTGCGTGTTGGGCCACGTAGCCGAAGTGTTCCCCTATCAATACGTGCACATCGGTGGCGACGAATGTCCCACCACTCAATGGAGCACCAACGCAGAATGTTTGCAACGTGTGAAAGATGAAGGTCTTACTGGTGTAAACCAACTGCAATCATGGTTGGTTGAGTTGCTCGGCACTTACTTGAAAGAGCAATACGGCAAGGACATTGTGGTTTGGGACGAACTCTTGACTCACTGGAGCTCAGACAACACCGTGCAGCCTGTCATCATGGCTTGGAACCACATCAACAAGAGCAAAGAAGCTGCCGACAAGGGCTTCAAGAGCATTGTGGTGCCTTATCAATCACTCTATCTTGACATGATGCAAGTGTCGCGCGACCAAGCTGACGTTAACGAAAAATACCAAGGCGGATGGGGCGACGGCTATGTTAACACCGTGCAGACCGTTTATGGTGTGAACCCCGTGGCTTCGCTCTCAGGTCGTGAAGAATATTGCTTAGGTGTGCAAGGCAACATGTGGACTGAAACCTGCAACGACAGCATCGAACTCGAATATCAGCTCCTTCCCCGTTTGCTCGCTCTCTCTGAAATTGGCTGGTTGCCCGCTAGCAAGAAAGACTTTAACAACTTCTATCAACGCTTGCAGAAAAACCGCGACATTCTCGACTACAAAGGTTTGACCTACGCCACCCACTACTTCGACGATTATCGCACCAACGATCAAATTGTGATGGACGAAGCCAAGAGCATTCTCGATGCCTCTAAGCCCGGCAAGGTGGGCTATCCCTCACAAGCAGACTACGACGCTTTAAACAATGCTTACTTGTTTGTTGCACAAAGTCTCAGCGTGACCGATGCAATGATTGAGAGTCTTAGCGAAGCTATCGCCACCTATAAGGCAGCCGCTATCACCCTTCCTACCGAAGGCACTTACTATCAGCTCAAGTCGGCCTCTACTTACTACAAGGCCAAATATGTAGGTTCTACTGCCTACGAAAGCAACGGAAGCGTTCGTTTCCATTACACTCCGCAAATCGAGCCTGAAGAATTGTGGCAATTCAAGAGCGTTGACGGCGGTTATGCCCTCGTTAATGTGTTGACAGGTAAGAAAGTGGTTCTTTCTGAAACCAATTCCACCAACGCTTCGTTCGACGAAACGGGTTCTGCCTTCACCATTGCCTTGGCAACCCAAGCTTCTGGTCAATACGATTTCGTTTCTGGTGCTGTAACCTTGGCTGCCAACGGCAAATACTTCACTGCCGACTGCACGGGTTATGTAAAGACGGGCGACAACCCCGCCATTTGCTACCCCGCCACTTGGTATATCGATGAAGTGGAAGACTACACCGCTGAACTCAATGGTTTGCTGAAGAAGTGTGTTAAGATCTTAGCCGAAGCAACCCCTGGCGAAGTGGGACAACCCACCGCAGAGGCTATTGCTTTTATGGCTGAAAACATCTACACTCCTGGTTCTGCAGCCGTAGCCACAGGTGCTGTTTCGCAAGAAACCTACAAGACTTATCTCGACCTCTACGCTGAATATTTGGCAATGCCTGTCACTTCAGCCATCGATGCTATCGACGAAAACTACTGCTACTACATCCGCAACGCCTACTTCACTAACAAGTATGCTAAGGCTTCTAGCAGCAACACTGTAGTGCCTGCCGACAAAGGCACCACCGACGACTATCTATGGTCGTTCAAGAAGAATGCTAACGGCACCGCTGTCATCACCAACATGAAGACGAAAACTCCCGCCTACGTTCCCTCCGACACCCAAGACCAAACTATCCTCTTAGGCCAAACTTACTCTTGGGCCTTCGAGCAGGCCACTAGCGATGGCAACACTGGCACACGCATCCTCTCGAATAATGGCACATACCAAACCATTCTCTTCAAGCCCAAAGAGTGGGGTGGTGGTATCTGGCTCTTCGAGAAGACAGACATTGAAACAGGCATTAACACTCCCGTTGTCAATAAAACTGTAACTACCTTCTACGACCTTCAAGGTCGTCCCGTGGCACATCCCAAGCAAGGTGTGTTCATCACCAACACAGGTAGCAAGGTGGTAAAATAAGTCAATCGAAATTTACAATGCTATACAATTTGTCATTGCTCGCTCAATGACGAAGCGTTGAAACGAAAATAAGAAAAGTGCGCTTAGCCTAAGAAAATAGGCAAGCGCACTATCTTTTTGCTCGCTAGCGGTGAAAAAACACAAACAATCTGCCCTTTTACGCCCCTAATCCCTAAAAGGTTAAAATCGTCGTTCTTCTGTTTTTTCAAACAAATACGTTGCACCATTTACAATAATTTTGTTACCTTTGCGGAAAATTTAAGCCCTCTTATTAAAAACAGACTGTAGAGACGAGCGTGCGACTCGTTGAAAACAACAGATACATTGAACTATAGCATATAAAGATGAGAACGCGTGTCAGTCGCACCTGTCACCCCAACAACTAAAGCATTTATGAGATTAGTCAGTAAAATCTTTAATTGGTACTTCCGAAAGTCCACACTGCCCTATTGGTGCGTAGTGTTGTTCGACTTATTCGCTTGTTTCCTAGCTGGACTATTTATGGTGTGGTTGCGCCATTCTTCTATAGAGATGATGAATAACTGCGCTCCGCTCATTCATAGCTTCTTGGTATTCGCTGTAGCCAATGCCATAGGCTATCGCATTTTCCACACCTATTCAGGCATTCTACGCTATTCACAATTTGTCGACCTCGTGCGTGTGATGTACGCCCAAGGCCTCTCTTTCATTCTGTCCTTCTTTTTCAATTGCTGCGTCGTACACCAGCAGTGGGATAGCGCATTCTATCCCTTCACTGGGCGCATGCTTATAGCCATCTACCTAGGCTCGATGATTGTGATGTGCGTGTCGCGTGTGTTTATTAAATTGCTCTACGACCACGCTTTGGTGAGCAACTCAGCCGAGCGCACCCTCATTTATGGCACACGCAGCGGAGCCATCATGCTCACCAACGAAGCGCGCAACAACAAACCCGTGCGCTTCCTCATTGAAGGCTACATCGGCGATGTGGCCGACAACACTCCCGAGCGACTCATGGGTAAGCGCATCTATGCCAACAACGACAAGTTGGGCGAGGTGATTCGTCGTCACAACATCCGCGTGGTAATGATAAGTCCCCTTAAACACGATCAATTCGTGGCCAACCAAAAAATGCAAGACGCATTGATGGAGGCTGGCGTGAAAATCTATATTGCGCAAAACGCTCGCGAATGGAACGAAAACAGCGATAACCAAGGAAAGGTGACGATGCGCGAGGTGAACATTGAAGACCTCTTGCCACGCGACCAAATACAAGTGGATCTCGACAAAGTGGCCGCCATGCTCAAAAACCGCCGTGTGATGATTACTGGTTCGGCAGGCTCCATCGGTAGCGAACTCGTGCGCCAAGTAGCAAGTTTCGGTCCCGCCGAAATGATGCTCATTGATATGGCCGAGACCCCGCAACACGACATCCGCCTCATGATGCGCAAAGACTATCCCGAGGTGAAGATGCAGGCCATCGTGACCAATATCTGCAAAGAACAACGCATGGAAGAAATCATGCGCGACTTCCGACCCGACGTAGTGTTCCATGCAGCAGCCTACAAACACGTGCCTATGATGGAAGACAACCCCAGCGAAAGCGTTCAAAACAACGTGTGGGGCACGAAAATTATAGCCGATCTCAGTGTGAAATACAACGTGAAGAAATTCGTGATGGTTTCCACCGACAAGGCGGTCAACCCCACCAACGTGATGGGCTGTTCCAAACGCATCTGCGAAATCTACGTGCAGAGCCTTGACAAAGCCATTAAAGACGGCAAAGTGAAGGGAGTAACTCAATTCATTACCACCCGTTTCGGCAATGTCTTAGGTTCGAACGGTTCCGTCATTCCCCTCTTCCGCAAACAACTAGCGGCTGGCGGACCACTCACCGTGACCCATCCCAAAATCATTCGCTTCTTCATGCTCATTCCTGAAGCTTGTAAGCTCGTGCTTGAAGCTGGCACGCATGGCAACGGTGGTGAAATTTTTGTGTTCGACATGGGCGAACCCGTACGCATTGCCGACTTGGCCAAGCGCATGATTATGCTCAGTGGCGCCAAAAACGTTGGCATCAAATACGTAGGCCTTCGTGAGGGTGAAAAACTCTACGAAGAAGTGCTTAATGAGAACGAAAACACTCTGCCCTCGTTCCACGAAAAAATACGCATCGCTATGGTGCGCAACTACGAGTATGAAGAGGCCGAGCGTCAAGTGGAAGAACTTAACGCTATCTCCATGAACTACGACGATATGGGCACGGTGCGCAAAATGAAAGAAATTGTGCCCGAGTACATCAGCAAACATTCACGCTACGAGGTGCTCGATAAGCACGAAGAAACCGAAGAAAAGAAATCAGAAACGGCCGAGCAAAAAAACGAAACGGCCGAGAACGCTGAGGAGCAAGCCTAAACTGCTTCTATGCGTTCCATAAAGAAAAATACACACGAGGAATGAGGAATATAGGTTGTGCCGACCTATCCTTCATTCCTCGTTTTCTGTTCTTCCCTCTCACTTTGCAATCTAATTCTCATTCTTCGCTTAGTATTATTGTTCTCTTGTTTTGCATTTTCATTCCTCGCAATGCGTTCTTGTTCCTCTTCGCACGTTAAAAAATTATGCAAAACGTTGAGCATAGTAACTAACTTCGTTAAAAATAAGCGCTGAATTGCAACAAGCTGAAAGTAAAATTGTAAATTTGCTAACGAAAACAACTAACAAACTTAACGCTCCTATTATATGGTAAAAATCACCAAAGAAGCTGCCCTACACTATCACGAAATGGGCAAGCCGGGAAAAATAGAAATTGTCCCTACCAAACCTTATCGCACACAAACCGACCTCTCACTGGCCTACTCACCCGGTGTGGCAGAGCCTTGCTTGGAAATTCAGAAAAATCCGCACGATGCCTACCGCTACACCAATAAAGGTAACCTTGTGGCCGTCATTTCAAACGGAACCGCTGTGCTCGGTTTGGGCGATATAGGCGCTATGAGCGGTAAGCCCGTGATGGAAGGCAAGAGCCTTCTGTTTAAAATCTACGCAGGCGTAGATGCCTTCGATATTGAGGTCAACGAAAAAGACCCTGAAAAATTCATTGCTGCTGTCAAGGCCATTGCTCCCACATTTGGTGGCATCAATTTGGAAGACATCAAGGCACCCGAATGTTTTGAGATTGAGCAACGCCTCAAAGCCGAACTCGACATTCCCGTGATGCACGATGACCAGCACGGCACGGCCATCATTTCGGCCGCAGGCTTGATCAATGCCCTCGATGTAGCTGGCAAAAACATTGCCGACGTGAAGATTGTGGTGAATGGTGCCGGTGCTGCTGCCATCTCTTGCACCCGCCTTTATTGCGCCTTTGGTGCGAAGAAAGAAAACGTGGTGATGCTCGACTCAAAGGGCGTGATCACTGCCGATCGCGACAACCTTAATGCGCAGAAGCGTGAGTTTGCCACCACCCGCACCGACGTTCACACCCTAGCCGAGGCGGTGAAAGACGCTGACGTATTCGTGGGCTTGTCGAAGGGCAATGTGCTGACGCAAGATATGGTTCGCTCCATGGCCAACAGCCCCATCATTTTCGCCTTGGCCAACCCCGTACCCGAAATCTCTTACGAGGATGCCATGGCTGCCCGTCCCGATGTGCTAATGAGCACAGGCCGCACCGACTATCCCAACCAAATAAACAACGTAATCGGTTTCCCCTACATCTTCCGTGGCGCTCTCGACACGGCCGCCACTGCCATTAATGAAGAAATGAAAATGGCTGCCGCTCGCGCCATTGCCGATTTGGCTCGCCGTCCTGTGCCCGATATCGTGAACCGTGCCTACCACGTGCGCAACTTCACCTTCGGTCCCGACTACTTCATTCCCAAACCCGTCGACCCCCGACTCATTACTGAGGTGTCGATGGCTGTGGCTCGTGCCGCAATGGAAAGTGGCGTGGCTCGCACCCCCATCACCGATTGGAAGGCCTATCGTCAACGCTTGCGCGAGTTGATGGGCCAAGAGAGCAAGTTCACGCAGAATCTCTACGACACGGCTCGCTCCAACCCCAAGCGTGTGGTATTTGCCGAAGGCACACACCCCACCATGCTTGAAGCCGCCGTTCGTGCTAAAGAAGAAGGCATTTGCTTCCCTGTGCTCTTGGGTAACGACGTGCAGATTCGCAAAATAGCCGAAGACCTTAAGTTGAACCTTGAGGGCATCGAAATTCTTAACCTCCGCAACGATTCTCAAAACGAGCGTCGCCACCGCTATGCACAAATCTTCGCCAAGAAGATGGAGCGCAAAGGTTACACCCCGCAAGAGGCAGAAGATAAGATGTATGAGCGCAACTACTTTGGCATGATGATGGTTGAAACAGGCGAAGCTGACGCCTTCATCACCGGTCTCTATACCAAATACTCCAACACCTTCAAGGTGGCGCGCGAGGTGATTGGCATTCGCGAGGGCTACAACCATTTCGGCACCATGCACATCATCAACACCAAGAAGGGCCTCTTCTTCGTGGCCGACACCTTGGTCAACCGTCACCCCGACGAAGAGTCGCTTTACGACATCGCTCGCCTTTCAGCCTCTACCGTGCGCTTCTTTAACCGCACCCCGGCCATGGCCATGCTCGGACAAGGACGGCAGCGCCTATAAAGTGCAAAACGTCATCAAACGTCTACACACCGAGCAGCCCGACCTTGCAGTAGATGGTGAAATGCAACTCAACTTCGCTATGGATAAAGAACTGCGCGACGAAAAGTACCCCTTCAACACGCTCAAGGGACTGGACGTTAACACGCTGATTTACCCCAACCTCTCTGCTGCAAATTCCTCTTATAAAATGGTGAAAGCGCTCGAGGATGATGGCGAGGTGGTAGGCCCCATCCAGATGGGCTTGAACAAGCCTATCCATTTCACTGACTTTGAAAGTTCAGTAAACGACATTGTCAACGTAACCGCTGTGGCCGTAATCGACGCCATTGTGGCTGAAAAGAAAAAGTAGTTCACAGTAAAAACTAATTATATAGGTGGTCGGAAAGCGGTTTCCGACCACCTATTTCATTGTTGCATGGTAATAACCCTTGCAAATAGTTGCGTGCCACTAAGATAATAGCTAAATTTGCC
>CAVKKI010000095.1:0-9587 GCA_963656725.1 Oribacterium sp.
CGAACGGGGACTGAGAGAACCAAAAACTCTAGTGCTGCCATTACACCATGGAACATCCACTTTTTCAAACCCTATTGGGCTGAATTGCGATGCAAAAGTACGAACTATTTTCTTACCTCCCAAATTTTTAGGCAAGAATTTGCAATTTTCTTGTGTTTTTAGGCCGATTCGTGCTTTTGCAGCGCAAATTATGGGGCAATTACTTGCCTTCTTTCAAGAATTGCAGGGCGCGTTTCACCATGTCGCTACGTTCGTTGATGAGGCGGTAATATTCGTTGCGGTCCCACAGATCGTAGGCAATGGTGCACTTCAGGGTGAATTGAAGGTCGGTGAGCGTGGCGGCGCGCTCCTTGTCGTCTTTAGGCATTACCTTTTTGCGCTCGCCTTCGGCAAAGATGGAGTCGGTGAGCGAGGTGGGCACTTCAAAGCCTTTCACGTAGCTGTCGAAGGTTTTATATTTCTTCTTCAATTCTTTGCGGTGCTCGTCTACATAGCGCAGGGTGTACTCATTAATAAGGTTGTAGCGGCGCAGGGCGCGGTAGTAGGGCGAGTAGGTGGTGGTGTCGAGCGGCACGAAAATGTCGGGCATAATGCCACCGCCGCCATACACGGTGCGCTGCTTCGATAGCGTTTTGTAAACCTTGGTAGAGTCGAGGTGAATGCTGTCGATTGAGGTGAGTTCGCCACGGGTGTAGCGGTTCTCCAAGTCTTGGTCGTAGTCTTTCTTCTCTCCCTTCACATAAGGCTTTTGAATGCAGCGACCTGAGGGGGTGTAGTAGTGCGACACGGTGAGGCGAATCATCGAGCCGTCGGGCAGGTCGATGGGGCGTTGCACAAGGCCTTTGCCAAAGGTGCGGCGGCCAATGATGGTGCCGCGGTCGTGGTCTTGCACGGCGCCGCTCACAATTTCAGCGGCCGAGGCGGTGAATTCGTCCACCAGAATCACCACGCGACCTTGCGTCTGCATCAAGCCCTTGCCTTCGGCCTTCAGTTCTTGGCGGGGCATTACGCGGCCGTCGGTGTAAACAATCATAGAGCCTTCGGGCAGAAACTCGCTAGCCACCTCTTGCGCAGCGTTAAGGTAGCCGCCGCCATTCATGCCGAGGTCGAGAATCACGTCTTTCATGCCTTGTTTTTGTAACTCTTGTATTTTATCGTGCACTTCCTTGCCCGAGTTGGCGCCAAAACTGTCGAGGTGAATGTAGCCAATGGTGGGGGCGATGAGGTAGGCAGCGTCGACGGTGTTGAGGGGAATTTTGTCGCGCACCACCTTGAAGTGGAGCACACCGTTTGTGCCGCGGCGCACCACATCGAGATTGGCAATGGTGCCTTTTGGGCCGCGCAGTTTGCTCATAATGCTGTCGCGATCCATCTTTACGCCGGCAATGGGGGTGCCGTTCACGGCAATGATGCGGTCGCCGGCCAACACGCCCACGCGCTCGCACGGGCCTTTGCTCACCACTTGCAACACAAGCAGCGTGTCTTTGGCTAGGTTAAAACTCACACCAATGCCTTCAAAGTTGCCGCTGAGCGGCTCGTTGAGTTTCTTGGTGTCTTTCGCGTTGGTGTAGGCAGAGTGGGGGTCGAGCTTGCTGAGCATGCCGTTGATGGCGTCCTCGGCCAGTTTCTTTTGGTCTACACTGTCTACGTAAAGACTTGTGATGGCCACTTGAGCCATTTGCAGTTTTTTTATCTGCTCAAAATCAACATCGCCAAATTGCGACTGTGCGCATGCGCTGACTACGAGTGTAAGGTTGAGCAGGATGAGAATAAATTTCTTCATGTGTTTTTTATCCTGAGTGTGTAAGGTTTTATATAGGTAGATCAATTTTGCGAGTAGGGCTGGGGCAAGAAGGACGACACGTCTTTGCCGTAGGCTATGAGTTCGCGCACCACGCTCGAAGAGATGTCTGAGAGGTGAGCCTCGGTGAAGAGCATCACCGTTTCCACCCCCGAAAGGCGCTTGTTGATGGCGGCGATGTCGCGTTCATATTCAAAGTCCTTCACCGAGCGCAAGCCGCGCAAAATGAATTGTGCCTTTTCGCGCTTCACGAGGTCGATGGTGAGGTCGGAGTAGGCCACCACTTCAATGCGAGGCTCGTTGGCATAGACTTTCTGAATGGCCTCTACGCGCTCTTCGGGTGAATAGAGCGAGCGTTTTTTGTCGTTCACGCCCACGCCAATCACAATGCGGTCGAACAGGGGCAAGCCGCGCTCCACGATGCTGGCGTGGCCCACGGTGAAGGGGTCGAACGACCCAGGGAATATAGCGGTTCTCATGCTTTTTCTTTGAATGTGGGGAGGGCTTAATCGGTTGTTTCTTCCTCGGCAGGGTCTTCTTCCACCACGAGGTTGTCGATGATGAAACTTTGGCGCTCCATGGTGTTTTTGCCCATGTAGTATTCCAAGAGTTTGCTCACGTTGTCGCTCTTGTGCAAGGTGACGGGGTCGAGGCGAATGTCAGGGCCGATGAAGTTTTTAAACTCCTCAGGGTCTATCTCGCCTAAACCTTTAAATCGTGTGATTTCGGGGTTGGGACTAAGTTTCTCAATAGCGGCCAGTCGCTCCTCTTCCGAGTAGCAGTAGATGGTTTCATACTCTGAGCGGTCGCTGGCTTGCGTTTTCTTTAAAATGGCGGCACCGGCGCTGTTGTCGGTCACCGTTTTGGGTTTCGCTGCGTTGCTGCGCACTTTCTTCTTTTTGTTGCGCACGCGGAAAAGGGGCGTTTGCAGAATGTAGACGTGGCCTTTCTTGATGAGGTCGGGGAAGAATTGCAAGAAGAAGGTGATGATGAGCAAGCGAATGTGCATGCCGTCGACGTCGGCATCGGTGGCCACAATGACTTTGTTGTAGCGCAGGCCGTCGAGCCCGTCTTCAATGTTGAGGGCGGCTTGCAATAGGTTAAACTCCTCGTTTTCATACACCACCTTCTTCGTCAGTCCGAAGCAGTTGAGCGGTTTGCCTCGCAAGGAGAACACCGCCTGCGTGTTGACGTTGCGCGTTTTGGTGATGGAGCCGCTGGCGGAGTCGCCCTCGGTGATGAAGATGCTGGAATTGAGGCGCGGGTCTTCGTCTTCTTGCTCCTCTTGTTTCTTCTTGGTTTTGGGCGCGGGGTCGTTAAGGTGAATGCGGCAATCGCGCAGCTTACGGTTGTGAAGATTGGCCTTCTTGGCCCGTTCGCGCGCTAGCTTCGTCACACCGGCAATGGCTTTGCGCTCTTTCTCGCTCTCTTCGATTTTCTGCTTAATCACGTCGGCCACATCGGTGTGCATGTGCAGGTAATTATCTACATTCTCCTTGATGAAGTCGCCAATAAACTTGTTCACACTCACGCCCGACAGGGGGAAAGGTTGGCCTTTCGAGTCTTTGTCGGGAGCCATGGTGAGCGAGCCGAGTTTGATTTTGGTTTGGCTCTCAAACATCGGTTCTATCACACGAATGGCAATGGCGCCTACAAGGCCGTTGCGCACGTCTTGCACATCGTAGTTCTTGCCAAAATATTCCTTAATGGCTTTGGCAATGTGCTCTTTGAAGGCACTTTGGTGGGTGCCGCCTTGGGTGGTGTGCTGGCCGTTGACGAAGGAGTAGTATTCCTCGCCATATTGTGAGGTGTGTGTAAAAGCTATGTCGATGCTCGGCCCCGTGAGGTGCACAATGGGGTAGAGGCCCGGAGCGGTCATGTTGTCGTTGAGCAGGTCTTCAAGTCCGTTGCGACTTAAAATGCGTCGGCCGTTGTAGAAAATGGCGAGGCCCGTGTTGAGGTAGGTGTAGTTGCGCAGCATGTTTTCTACAAACTCGCCGTGGAAACGGTAGTTTTGAAACAACTGGCGGTCGGGCTCAAAGAAAATGTAGGTGCCGTTTTCCTCTTCGCTGTCGCCCTCGGTGTCTTTTACCAACACGCCCTTCTCGAAAATGGCTTCGTGCATTTTTCCCTCGCGCACACTGCGGGCAATGAAGCGGCTCGACAGGGCGTTTACGGCTTTCAAACCCACACCGTTCATACCCACTGAGGCGGTAAACACGGCTGTGTCATACTTGCCGCCCGTGTTCAACTTCGACACGGCGGCCACCAACGCGCCAAGGGGAATGCCGCGGCCGTAGTCGCGAATTTCGGCGGTTAGGTTGTCGTGAATGTTCACCTCGATGCGCTTGCCGTAGCCTTCGTTAAATTCGTCGATGCTGTTGTCGATGCTTTCTTTGAGCAACACGTAGATGCCGTCGTCGGCGTGCGAGCCGTCGCCCAAACGGCCAATATACATGCCCGGACGGGTGCGAATGTGCTCCGTGTCTTCCAGGTGGCGTATTTTGCTCTCGTCGTAAACCACAGCGGCTTTGTCTGCGTTTTCAGCGCTCGGGGTCGGGTTGATTATTTCTTCGCTCATGCGTTAAGGGTCTTTGAGAAGGGGGATGTTTTCGCCTATATATTATAATAGGGTCGTGTCCTTATATATCATAAGGTGGGATGCGTGTTGTTAAATTTCCGCTTTATAGCAACGGCGGCGCTTGTTTTGCTCCGTTTTGAAATATTGCCATTGCTTCTGCACCTTGTCGTTCACCTCGAGTTCGGGGTTGCTTTCGGCATATTCAAAGCCTAGCTTTTGATAAACGGGAATGAGGTCGGTGAAGAGCAGCGCATTCACGCCCTTGTCTTGATAGTCGGGGCGCACGGCCACAAGGAGCAAGTCGAGCACCTTGGGGCGCTTCCACTTCAATGCCTTCAGCAGGTGGAACCACCCGAAGGGGAAGAGCTTGCCCTTTGCTTTTTGCAAGGCGCGCGAAAGAGAGGCCATCGAAATGCCCACGGCCACAATTTCATTCTGCTCATTTTCAACAATGGTCACCATGCGGAGGTCGAGCACGGGCACGTAGGTGTTGACGTATTGGTCAATTTGTCGCTCCGTCATACGCGAGAAGCCGTAGAGCGGTGCGTAGGCATCGTTGATGAGACGGAAAATGTCGTGCGCCACGCCCGTTTCGCGAATTTCCTTACGGCTTTTTAGTTTGCGAATGTGCAAGTTATAGCGTTGGGCAATAATCTGCGAAATGCGTTTGTGCTTCTCGGGGATGGCTTCGGGAATGTAGATTTTCATCTCCACCCAGTCGGCGCTTTTCTGCAAGCCCAACTGCTCCATGTGTTGGGGGTAGTAGGGATAGTTATAGATGGTGGCCATGGTGGAGAGTTGGTCGAACCCTTCCACCAACATGCCCTCGGCGTCCATGTCGGTAAAGCCCAGCGGGCCTTCTAGTTCTGTCATGCCTCGCTCGCGGCCCCATTGCTTCACGGTGTCGATTAGGGCGCGGCTCACTTCGAGGTCGTCGATGAAGTCAATCCAGCCAAAGCGCACCGACTGCTTTTGCCATGTTTCGTTGGCGCGACG
Source organism: Oribacterium sp. (assembly GCA_963656725.1). Lineage (GTDB taxonomy): Bacteria > Bacteroidota > Bacteroidia > Bacteroidales > Bacteroidaceae > Alloprevotella. The sequence continues at coordinate 5,379 of CAVKKI010000095.1, forward strand.
GTTGATGATGGCTGCCACGCGCCCCACGATTTTCCCGTCGCGGTAGGCTAGAAAATAGTCGGCCTCGCAAAACTCTAAGGCGGCGTTCTTCTCGGGCGAGAAGGTGTTGAGCATATCGTCGTAGAGGTCGGGCACGGAGTAGGGGTTGTGCTTGTAGAACTCGTAGTTGAAGCGGATGAATTTCTTTAGTTCACGCTTGTTGCTTACTTTCTTTATTTCGACAGACATCGTGTGGGTTTGATTGATTGGCTTATAGAATGGTGAGTGTGTGAATGCGCAAAGCCTTCGTGAGGAAGTTTTCGTGAGACTAGCTTCGCACTTGAGTGTGTGTTGTGATAAGTGTGTGATAAAACAACACTTTAGCTTGCAAAATTACTTATTTCTTGTCAGTTTCAACGATTAAAAGGCGCACAAAATGTAAACTACTGGCTTAATAATGTAGACATTCGAGAGAAAATGGATGGACTAATGCAGGGAAAATAGAGGAAATCTTGCTCTTTGAAGTTGCAAAATTACAGCATTTCTTTCCTATTTTATTTGAAAAGTGTAGTTTTGCAACATCAAAATCTATTGAAAAGTGTAGTTTTAGAGGGTTGAAATCTATTGAAAAGTGTAGTTTTTCGGCCTCAAAACTTATTGAAAAGTGTAAATTGCCATGTTATATCGCAAAATTGAAAGCTACATAGAAGCCCATTTATCCTCGGGTTCTGACAAGATTCTCGTGCTTGAAGGAGCGCGGCAAATCGGTAAATCTTACATCATTCGTGAAGTGGGCAAGCGCCTCTTTCCTAATTTCGTGGAGGTGAATTTTGTGGAGGACGATGAAGGAAAACAATTATTTAAGAATGTGCGCACCACAGAGCAGCTCTACTTAAACCTTAGCATGTTGGCTGGTGAGAAGATGGATAATTACGAAAACACGCTCATTTTTCTTGACGAAATTCAGCATTATCCGCAGTTTCTGACCATGCTCAAGTTTTTGCGTCAAGACCATCGCTATCGATTCATCACGAGCGGCAGTTTGCTAGGCATCACACTGCGTTCCACCACCTCCATTCCCGTGGGTAGCATCATTCGCAAGCAGATGTATCAACTCGACTTCGAGGAATTTCTTCTTGCTAATGGCTTTGGAACGGCTACAATTGACGTGATGCGAAAAAGTTTCCTGACCAACGAGAGTCTCAGTTCTGAGATGCACGAACACGTGATGGATTTGTTTCGAGTTTACCTTTTGGTGGGCGGAATGCCCGATGCCGTAAACACTTACCTAGAAACGCACAACATTGTGCGGGTGAGAGAAATACAAGAATCTATTCGCGAGATGTATGGCGAAGATGCCTCTAAATATGAGCAAAGTAGCAGTCGCAACTTATTCATACGTCGCATTTTCGACATGATACCCTCACAAATGGAGAATAAGAAAAAGCGCATTGTGGCGAAGGAAATTGATGGAAAACAGGGCGAGCGTTTCAGTCGCTACACCGAAGAGTTTGAATACCTCATCTCATCGGGCATCACGCTCGACGTGCATGCCATTTCCAACCCCAAATATCCGCTTAAAGAGTCGGTGCAAAAGAATTTGCTGAAACTCTATCAAAACGATGTGGGCATGCTTACCGGCCAGCTTTATCACAACAACCTTCAGCCCATTCTTAACACTGAGAGCAGCATTAACCTGGGTGCGGTTTACGAAAACGTGGTGGCGCAAGAGCTTAAAGCGCATGGCCATCACCTATTCTACTATGACAATCGGCAAAAGGGGGAAGTAGACTTCCTTGTCGACGATTACGTTCACCTCAGCATTCTGCCCATTGAAGTGAAGTCGGGGAAGGACTACACCATTCACAGTGCGCTCAACAAGCTATTGGCTGTGCCCGACTATCATGTGCGCTCGGGCTTAGTTGTTTCCAACGAACGGGTAGTGAAGCAAGAGGGCAAGGTGATGTACATGCCCATCTATTACATTATGTTTGTGGATGCCACAGGCACGGACCAAGAAAATGTCTATTTTTGATTGTCAATAATAGTGAGGTTGTAAAGTTATCGTTGTCATCTTAATGCAAATAAGGTGAATAAGCAAAGAAATCTGAAATTACCCCCCCCGATTTTGGAAATAAAAAATTATCTTTGCGGCCACTATTGCAAAACAATAGTCGAATAAAATTTACTCTAAACACAAGGCGCTTGCCGATGGCTAACGAGCCCGCTCAGCATCGCCCATCCTAAAAAACAATCTCACTATGACGTTTAACGAATCCGTGAAAAGCGTTTTTAGCAATTATGCTACTTTCAAAGGACGCGCCACCCGTTCTGAATTTTGGTGGTTCTATCTCTTTACAGTTCTCATCAGTTGGGGACTTTATATTATAGGAATGGCGATTGGCATCGCAACGGGTGTGGGCGTAGGCGACGATGCGGGCGTTTTGGCTAGCATGGGCGGTGGCTTAGTTGTGGGTGAAACGCTTTCGGGTATTTTCAGCCTAATCATTCTCATTCCTTGGCTCGCTCTTAACGTGCGTCGCTTGCACGATGTGGGCACATCGGGCTGGTTCCTTTTGGTCATCATCATTCCTATCGTAGGACTTATTCTGATGCTCATCAAAACACTTTCGCCCACTCAGCCCACCGATAACGCTTACGGCCCCGTGCCGCAAGACTATGTGGGATAATTTGAAACAAAGTTCGTAATCCATAAATAATAGCCGGCTGAAGGAGCTTTGCTCTTCAGCCGGCTAAGTTTTTATTGTCTATAAATACTTTTCCTTGTTATGTGATTAGATTTTCCTTATTAAGGCACGGGGTCGTAGCCATGCCCGCCCCAAGGGTGGCAGCGCAAAATGCGACGAATGGCAAGGTACAAACCTTTCACAGGGCCATGCTTCTGCAATGCCTCCACGGCATATTGTGAGCAGGTGGGCGTGAAGCGGCAGGCTGGTGGGGTGAGTGGCGAAATGTAGCGTTGATAAAAGCGAATGGGCAGAATGAGTAAGCGAGTGAGTAAGCGGGTGAGTTTCATCTCTGTTCCTCCTTCTCATTTTGTGTAAGGCCTTCGCCCTCCGCTAAAGGCTGCATAGCTTCACTCTGCTTCTCCGCCTCTTTCAGCATCACCTTCTCGGCCACACGCTGCAAGATGCCCCTTACGCGCTTATGCACCAAAGAACTAGGCATGGGTTCGTCCGAGAGCCAAATAAAGGCCATGTGCACGCTCACACTTTGGGGCAGTTGCTCCAAGAGCAAGTGTTTTTGCAGCCGATAAGCTTCGCGAATTTGGCGTTTGGCCCGATTGCGGTCAACTGCATGCTTAAAGTGGCGCTTCGACACGCTGAGCAAAATCTTCACTTGCGGCCCTTTGCCTTCGTAGGGATACGTGCGAAAGGTGGCACGCAGTGGAAACTGCGTCATCGAGGTGCAACCGGCACTGAAAAGGGATTCAATTTCGCGCTTCAAGCAGATATGTTCGGCTTTGCGGAAGGTGTAAACGTGTTGAGGCATAGCAAATGTTTTTAATAAGGGGCTAGGGGAAAAGGGCGGCTAAACGAATAACACATTCACCCTCTGAGCTTTTCACCCAAGCGGGCGTGTGTGAGCAGAATGGTGAATGTGTTACCTAAGTGTGGGGGAGTGGTTTGGGGGTAGCATTCGCTACTTATCCTCCTCGTCCATATAAATTTCGATGGCAGCGGCCATAGAGCGTGCTTGAGGGGTGGGAGCGAAGCAGTCGCAACGCAATCCAGCCTCTTCAATGGCGGCCTTAGTGACGGGGCCAAAGCAAGCCAAGCGCGTTTCGCCTTGCTGGAAGTTGGGGAAGTTTTCAAGCAACGATTTCACGCCAGCGGGAGTGAACAACACAATCATGTCGTAGTCGAAGGGTTGGTCTTTGGGGTACTCCTCGCTCACCGTGCGAAACATCACACACTCTGTGTGGTGAAGCTTCTTGCTGTCGAGCATGTCGGCAATGTCGTTGTTGTGAACGTCAGACAGGGGCACGAGATATTTCTCAACCTTATGTTTCACCATCACCGTGAGCAATTCAGGCCAGCGGCCCGTGCTGCCGAAAAACACCTTGCGCTTGCGATATTGCACATACTTCTGAATGTAGAGCGCAATGGCCTCAGAAAGGCCAAAGTATTTCATGTCGTCGGGCAAAGCCACGCGCATTTCCTTGCAAAGTGTGAAGAAGAAATCAACAGAGTGACGTGAAGTGAACAC
>CAVKKI010000096.1:0-9562 GCA_963656725.1 Oribacterium sp.
CGTGGGACAGACAACAGGTAGTCCACGGTGTAATCCCCATGAACTAAGACGTGGCGCATTCTTTCAATTTGTCGCCAATTAACTTCGTAGTGCGCCTCTCTAAACTCTGCGGATAGCATGTAGACAGCTTCTCCTATTATCTCAACAAACTTTGTGAAGCCATAGAAGATAAGTTTATTCTTCTTTACATCTTCGAATGACTACAGAGCGTGAAATTCTTCAATTCCTTCAATTGCTTCGAGAATGTGTTGTAAGCGCCCTTTATCTCTAATCTTTTCTCTCATAAATTAATAATTTGTCTTTATTGGCTGATTCTTGAGCAAAGGGAAGAAGGTGGCCTTCTTCAACCATATCGACTTTGCGATGGAGCAAATCTTCAAGTTCCAACATTATGCCAGCCATTCGCATCAAAGATATTCAATTGTTTTGCCGGTCATATTCAACAAGAATGTCTATGTCGCTAGCATTACTTTCTTCACCACGTGAACACGAGCCAAAGAGCCAAGCTTTTTTGATAGGTTGGCTTTTGAAGAAAACTTGCATCTTCGTAATCATGCTTTGAACCTTCTTGCTAATCATAATGGTTGTTGTTTAAAAACGTTGGCACAAAGGTAGTCTATTTGGAATGAATAAGCCAAAGGTTAGTCAAGAAATATGAGATGGATGCACACTCTAATCCTTAAAAACAGAGCGAATTTACTGTATTAACCTCTTTAGAAACACTAGTGGCTTTGGGGACGACGCATCTCGCGTCTGTGCAAGAAGAAAAGCCTCACTTTCTCCAAAAATAAGAGAGAAAGTGAGGCTTTCTTTTAGCGCTGTTATTAGCGTTTTACTTCACCTCCTTCACCAAATAAATTTGGGTGGGAAGGTGATCGGAGTAGCCATTGAGCCATACGCCACCGGCGTGGGTGCGAAGGGGTGAACCTTTATAGCGGCCCTCTTGCTGGAAGAGGTAGTCGCGCATGAAAATGGCGTGTTGGTAATATTTCAACGAAGAGCGGTCGGTGCCTATCATGTTGCCGCTCACTACGATTTGGTCGAAAAGGTTCCACTTGCCGTTATACATCAACGTGCCTTGGCCTACCTTGTATAAGGTGTTGTACCAGGGGTTATACATATCGCCCTCTTTCACGTCCTTCTGCTCGCTCTTGCAGCCAAGCTGCGTGGTCATGCTCTTGTTGCCTGGGTCGTCGTTCATATCGCCCATAATCACCACCTTCGAGCCCGGTGCGCTCTTTTGCAAAGCATCTTTTAATTGGCGCACTTGCCAGCCTGCACGCTGACGCACCTCGTCGCCAGCAGCACGCGAGGGCCAGTGATTTACGATGAAAAACATCTTCTCGCCAGCCAACTTACCCTCCATCACAAGGAAACCACGGGTGATGTAAGTGGTGTCGCCCTGCAGCGTGTCGATGGCTTGCACTTGATTGTTGGCATCAACGGTGAAGCCGAGCATAGGGTCGTCAACCTTGCCCGAAGGGCCATAGTTATATTGCACGCAGAAGTAGCGCTCCATGGTGAAATACTTCGGGTTGTAGAAGAAGGCACATTCCACACCGCGGCGGTCGTAGCTAGGCACATCCACATATTTATAGCCACGCTGAGCAAGGGCGGGCTGCTTGAGCAAGTCGTCGAGCACGTTGCTGTTTTCAATTTCCGACACGCCAATCACGGCAGCGCCCATAGGCAACTTGTCGGTGCAAAGCTCTGAAAGCACGCGGCTCATGTTGTGAAGTTTGGCCTCATATTTCATCTTGCCCCACTTCATTGTGCCATTGGGCAGATACTCATAGTCGTTCTTGCCCGCATCGTGCAACGTGTCGAAAAGGTTTTCCAAGTTATAGAAGGCCACGCCATAGAGTGCGTAACGTTTTTGTTGTGCCACCCCATCGCCACGCAAGGTGAAGGAGCAAAGCACGGTTAGCGATAAAAACATTACCGCTAAGGAGATTAAACTTTTGCGCATAATTGTATGATTGATTGATTATGCTGCAAATTTCTTAAAAAAAAATGAGATTACACGCCCTTTTGTATAGTCAGCTTGCAGATTTCACATAATTGTAATAGGGTAGCCTGCTTTTTTTTTATAATTTTGCACCGAAACAATAACACGAACGTGTGTAAGGCTCAAAGCATTGCGTTTCACCTGTCGACGGGCAGGTTTCTTAACTCTTTCATCAACCTCCACCCTAAGCCTTTGCTTTGAGCCTGCATGCCCAACCTTTTTATTTTAAACTTCCTTACATGACAAAAGGTGTAAAACTCACGGCGGCAGCGCTGCTCCTTGCCTCAGGCGCATGGGCACAAGCTCCCACCGACTCCCTCAACGTCGACAATGCTGACTTCACGTTTACAGAGTCGCAACTCGACGAGGATAACGATGCGGCTCAAACCGTGTCGTCTATCACCGGAGCCAAAAGCGACCCCTACAATTCGGAAGTGGGTTACTTGTTCAGCCCCATGCGTTTCCGCGTGCGTGGCTACGACAACATGTACAGCAACTACTACATGAACGGCCTGCAGCTCAACGACCTCGAAATGGGGCGCTTCGGCTACAGCATGGTAGGTGGCATGAACGACGCCACGCGCAACCAAGAAGGCGTTACGGCCTACGACTACAACCGCTTCGGCATTGCCGGCGTAGGTGGCGCCACTAGCGTCAACACACGCGCCAGCCAGTTTGCCCAAGGCAACAAACTCACCCTTTCGGGTTGTAACCGCAACTATGTGGCTCGCGCCATGTATAGCTTTGCCACTGGCCTAAGCCAAAAGGGTTGGGCCTTCGCTGGCCTTGTGGGCTACCGCTGGGCAAGCCAAGGCAACATCGAGGGCACGTTCTACAACTCGCTCTCTTACTTCCTCTCTGTTGAAAAGCGCTGGGGCGACAAGCACGCCCTCTCGCTCGTTACCTTCGGTTCGCCCACTGAGCGCGGACAACAAGGCGCTTCGACCGAAGAGGCTTATTGGCTTGCCAACTCACACTACTACAACCCCAACTGGGGCTACCAAAACGGCAAGAAGCGCAACTCGCGCGTGGTAAACGACTACGAGCCCACCGCCATCCTTACCTGGGATTGGAAGATGCGCGACAACATGAAGCTCACCACCGCCGGCGGCTTTAAATATGCTATGTACAGCTCCACCGCTTTGGGTTGGAACGGCAACGCCTACGACCCTCGCCCCGACTACTACAAGAACCTGCCCAGCTCGGCCTTCGACGTGTATGACGGCAGCGTGCCCAACGAGTGGCAACTTAACGAGTGGAACATTATGTACAACGCATGGCAAAACAAGGCCCACCGTCAAATCGACTGGGACCGCATGTATGCCGTGAACCGCTCGGCCGCAGCCCAAGGCGACGAAACACTCTACTATCAAGAGCGCCGTCACAACGACCAAATGGTGGAGACCTTCAACACCATCTTCAACCACGAAATAAATAACAACCACAAATACGCCGTAGGTTTCCAATTCAACCACACCAAAGGCATGCACTACAAAACGATGGCCGACCTCTTAGGTGGTACCACCTACACCGACATCGACAAATTTGCTGCCAACGACTACGGCATCAATAGCCAAGAAGCTCAAAACGACCTCAACAACCCCAACCGCAAGATTGGAGTGGACGACAAGTTTGGCTATAACTACAACATCCTTGTCAACAAGTCGCGCCTCTACGGCCTCTATCAATACACCGAGGGCAAGTGGCAATATAACCTGCAAGCCTTTGCAGAAGAGACGATGATGCAGCGCGAGGGCCTTATGCGCAACGGTCGCGCCGCCGACAACTCTTACGGCAAGAGCGGCAAGGCTAACTTCCTAGGCGGTGGCGGTCGATTCGGCCTCACCTTCCGCCCTTCAGGCGCTCACGTGCTGGCTTTGAACTTCGGTGCTGAAAGCGATGCACCCTTGGCTCGCAACTCGTTTGTTGCCCCACGCATGCAAAACGACTTCGTCAACAACCTGACCAACGAGCAAATCTTCAACGCCGACCTTAGCTACACCTTCCGCTTCGGCGACTTCTCGGGTAAAGTGGCTGGCTACTACGCTCGCTTCAACAACTGCGTGGAGCAAACCGCCTTCTATAACGACGACGAGTCGCGCTTCACCTACCTCACCATGACTGGCGCCGACCGCGAACACTATGGTGTGGAGGCCGCTTTCAAATATCAAGTAACCTCGAACTTCGCCATCAACCTCGTAGGCACTTACGGCGAGGCCAAATACGTGAACAACCCCTATGCACAGGTAGCTTACGAAGGCTCGAACGCCACCACCATCCAAGAAATCAACACTTGGAAGAGTCCTACCGCACAACAGAGCATGCCCCTGCGTGTGCTTGCAAAGAATGCGAAGGTGAGCGGCACCCCGCTCGGTGTGGTAAGTCTTGGCTTTGACTACAATGTGAGCGGATGGTTCTTTAGCGCCAACCTCAACTACTACGACCGCGTGTATATCGACTTCAGCGAATATCGCCGCTTGAGCAACACCATTTCTTACTCACGCACCTCGCAGACCTCAGTCGATGCCGAAGGTAACACCTTAACCACCTACAACTACTTCCGCTGCGATAAGAACGGTTCTTATAACAAGGATAAAACCTACACCGAAGAATATCTTAAGGAGTATGGCGGCATTGCTTTCGACGAACAAGGCAACATCGTAGAAACCAACTACGCAAAGCAAGAAAAGGCAAAGGGCGGCTTTATGCTCGACGCTTCAATCGGCAAATACATCCGTTTGAAGAAAGGTAAGAGCTTGAGCATCAACCTCACCATTCAGAACATCACCAACAACCGCAACCTCAAGACCGGTGGTTACGAGCAAAACCGCTCCGACTATTACACCACAGGCGAAAAACGTAGCTACAACTTCTCGCGCAACGCCAAGTACTACTACGCCAACGCCATCAACGGCTTCTTGAACATTGGTTTCAAGTTCTAAGTCAACACTAATCATTCGTAAACTACCATTTGTTACAATGAAACTCAAAAAGTTATCAATCATAGCTCTATGCACCTTGGGCTTGTTCAGCACGCAATCGTGTATGGACGACTTTGATGCGCCCAACACCAACGTCGACAGCGATGTGCTTGTAACTAGCCCCACCGACATTGGCGAGGTGAACAGCACCATTCTCGAGGTGAAAGAGAAATTCTGCGCTAACAGCAACAAGGCCGACTACATGCGCAACGCGTCAAACTTCTACACCAAAGTGGCAGAAGACATCATCATTGAGGGTGTGATTTGCGCCAACGACATCAGTGGCAACCTCTATCAAACCCTCTTGCTGCGCAACATCGACACTACGAAGGCCGAAGGCGACGCTGCCCGCGATCAAAGCATCATCGTGGGCATAAAGAGCACGGCACTCTACCCCTACTTTCGTTTGGGGCAGCGCATTAAAATTAACCTGAAAGGTCTCTATACGGGTGTTTATAGCAAAGTGCCTCGCATTGGTCAGCCCACTCTCTCGTCTTATGGCAACATTAATCTTGGCGCCATGGACATGGAGTTGGTAAAAACCAACATTCAACTAGTTGGTACACCCGACACCACCGTGGCCGAGTGCAAGCCCATCGACCTTACAGGCACCACAGGCGACGCTTGGCTGCGTGCATCGGCCAACAAAACCTACAAAAACACCCCGTTCCTTGGCATTGTGCGTGGCACTATCAAGGAATATAGCACGGCTCTTGAAAAGGGCACAGCTACGGGTGTGGTCGACAAGGTGGAAACCCTTTCGTCTGACAGCGTTAAAATTTTCGCACCCTATGAGCTCCACGACGATGGCTACGGTGTGGACCGCACCATCCAGTTGCTCAGCAACAACACCACGGTGGCTTTGCGCACTTCCACGAAGAACCGCATCTCCTACCTTGAGTTGCCCTCCAACGCTCGTTCATACACTGGCGTCATGAGCTACTACGACACTTGGCAAGTGCAGTTGCGCGACACCACCGACATTTCAAAAAACTAATAATCCTTTCATCGTAAATTCTCTAAACACAACATGAAGAAACTCATATTTCTTTTCTGTGCAGCAGCCCTTGCTTTGGGCTTCACTGCCTGCGAGGACGTTCCCGCTCCTTACAACATCAACACCACGACTCCCGACGGTGGCAGCGATAGCACCACCACTGCGGAAGCCAAAGGTAACGGTTCTCTTGCCGACCCCTACAACTGCATAAAGGCCAACGAAATTGGCGAAGCCCTTGCTTCAGGTGCAAGCACCGACACAATGGTATACATCAAGGGCATAGTGTCTTCTATCAAAGAATCCTACTCTAGCCAATACGGCAACGGCTCCTTCTACATTTCAGAAGACGGTAACTCTACCAATCAGTTCTACGTATATCGTGCCCTTTATCTTGGCAACGCGAAGTACACCGACGGCCAAACCAACATTCAGGTGGGCGACACCGTAATTGTGCATGCCAAGATTATGAATTACATGGGCAACACTGTGGAAACCGTGCAAAACGATGGTTACCTCTACTCTCTTAATGGTAAGACTTCTGATGGCGGCAACACTCCTACTCCGGGCACCGCAACTGGCGATGGCACAGCAAGTAATCCCTTCAATAGCGTGGCAGCTAACAACTACGCATCTTCACTTGCTGCCGATGTAACCTCTGATGGTGTTATCTACGTGAAGGGCATCATTTCTTCTGTGAAAGAGCAGTTCTCTACCCAATATGGTAATGCTTCTTTCTACATCTCCGACGACGGCTCCACCACCAATCAGTTCTATGTGTTCCGTGCGCTCTACCTCAACAATGAGAAATACACCACAGGCACCAACATCAAGGTGGGCGATGAAGTGGTGGTTTGCGGTAAAGTGGTAAACTACAAAGGCAACACTCCCGAAACTGTTCAGAATGAAGCATACCTCGTTTCGCTCAAGAGCAGTGAAGTAACTCCCGACCCCACGCCCGACACCCCCTCTGCCGAGGTTGAGGGCACAACCTACACCGCTTCATCGCTTGGTTTGACCAATGGCGTAGCTCTTGAAACAGTAACGCTTCCCGATGGCACTACGCTGACGTTCGATGGGGGTGGCAATAGCAACGTACCCAAATACTACGACAACGGCACATGCATCCGTATGTATCCCAAGAACTCTATCGTAGTAAATTCTTCTAAGAAAATTGAGAAGATTTTCTTAACTTGCTATAAGTATAACAGCGACCTCTACAACGCTAGCGGTGAACTCACCGTGACCTCAGGCACTGTGTCGACAAGCGACAATATTGTAGCCATCAGCGGCATCAACGCTACGAGCAACACCATCACAGTCACTCCCACTGCTACGAGCGGTTTTGCTAGCCAACTACGCTTCACCAGCATCACTATTAAGTACGCTGAATAACGACACGACACATTAAGAAACCTCTCTGAAATAAGAAACCGTTGTTGCGCACAAGTTTTCTTGAAAGCAACAACGGTTTTCTTTCGATTTTTAATACCTAAACAATGAAGATTTTAAAATATTTGTTTCTACTGCTCCTCGCCCTTTGCTTCACCGCCTGTAGCAACGACGATAACAACAATGGGAATAACTCCAACAACACCACGCCTAGCAAAACCGACAAGCGTGTGGTAAACCGCTTGGAAACGCCCGCCATTCCCGAAAGCAATGCCATCATCGTGTCGCACTGGACCGTTGAAAATGGCGACAGCGTAATGACCTACTGCTTGCAATATGACGCCCTAAAATATCACCCCAAATGGGTGGCTTTCCGCTTCGATGACATCACCGGCAAGAAGGCGGTGGGACGCAGTGGCGAATTTCAAGACGACCCCTCCATCACCTCCGACTTGCGCATTGGCAATAACAGTTTCTGGGGCTACGACCGCGGCCACCTTTGCGCCTCTGAAGATCGCGTCTATTCCACCCAAGCCAATTGCAACACTTTCTACATGACCAACATGTCGCCCCAAATCAGTTCGTTCAACCAAGGCTATTGGGTAACGCTCGAAGGCCAAATTCAAAAGCTTGGTCGCGACCGCAACTTCTGCGACACCCTCTACGTGGTGAAAGGTGGCACCATTCGCGACGATCAAATCTTAACCAAGGTAGATCGCCCCAACGGCAAGAAGGTGGCCGTGCCCAAATACTATTTCGTGGCCCTTCTCAAGGTTAAAAACAAGCAATATAGCTCCATCGGCTTTTGGATAGAGCACAAAGAGGTGTCATACAGCTACGAAAACAAAGCTCCCCTCTCGGCATTTAAAGAAACCGTTGTCACCATCGACGAGTTGGAGGAGAAAACCGGCTTCGATTTCTTCCACAACTTGCCCGACAACATTGAAACGGCTGTTGAAAAGCTTAAAGAACCCGCTGCTTGGGGAATACAATAAAGAAAAGGTAAGAAGCATCTTAGTGAATCATTACAAAATAGGTGGCCAAGATTAGCTTGGTCACCTATTTTGCTAAAATTCGTTCCTGTTTTAAATTCGAAGAACGTCTTTAATAGAATAAATCTTGCTTAGAGCTTCGAACGAGAAGTATTGATCATCCATAATTAGGTAGTCCTCACGTTGTGATTTACTAAGTCGTTTAATGTCGGGAAACATTGCGATAGGCACAATCACCTCTCGGCCATCTGTTAGGAAAACAGCCATAGCTCCACGCTTCACGTTAAAGTCAAGCTTCTTAATTCCTAAATTCGTATCTTTATATTTACACATAAGCTTATATTTAGAATTTAAGAATACTATGTTCTAATTGTTAGCAAGATTGTGATATGAGTAGTAATCTTTGTATATTACGGCAAAAATACGATTAATAAATGGATAAGCAAAAGATTATGGAAGAACCTCTCGATTTTCACACACACAATCTTCTAGCCGACCATGCGCTTATCAATCTACCCGATGCTTGGTTGCTTCATTCAGAAACGGCTCAATTGCGTCCAGAGGCTCGCTACACCGCTGGCATTCATCCTTGGGTGACAGACCAACCCGATGTGGTGAAGGTGATGATGCAGAATTTGCCCCAATGGTTGCGCCACCCGCAAGTGGTGGCTTTGGGCGAGTGCGGACTCGACACGTTGCGTGGCGCACCGCTTGCTGCGCAGCAAGAAATCTTCGTGCAGCAAATTGGTTGGGCTGAAGAGCTGCAACTGCCCGTTACCTTGCACATTGTGCATGCTTTTAGTGAATTGCTGCAACTCAAAAAGCAACTTCGCCCCACCACGCAATGGACGGTGCACGGTTTTCGCGGAAAGCCCGCTTTAGCGCAGCAATTGCTGCAAGCGGGCATTGATCTTAGTTTTGGCACACACTATAACCTTGAAAGCTGGAGCATTACCCCAGAGGGGCGACGGCATCGGGAGACTGACGAGGATTTTTAAAGCTACTAGGATAATTGTTTGCAAACATCAATTTTTTTTACCTCAGCTCTTTCAATTAAGAAGGACGGGCTGAAAGCCCAATGCATGCTCCTAGCCCAGAGCAAGCGAAGCGGCGCCCTGGGTTTCCGTTGAGAAGAAAAGCACGCTCTGAAAGAGCAAAAGCATAACTACGCAAACACTCGTGCTCCTAGCAATGC
>CAVKKI010000097.1:0-9464 GCA_963656725.1 Oribacterium sp.
AGTGAACACAATGGCTGTGTGCTCTAGAATCTGCACCTTTTGTTGACGAAATTCGCGAGGAGTGAGACCTTCCACGCGAATGAAGGGACGGAAAGTGAACTCCACGTTCTTTTTGCTCTCTAAATCGAAGTAGGGCGACTTCTCGGAAGTAGGTTTCGGCTGCGAAACAAGAATTTTCTTGATCATGGCTACTTTTTTCAGCACGACGGTCACGCGCGACCGCCAATCTTTGCATCGTTTGTTTTAGTAAATTGTCATTAAAAGGTTGTTCACATAAGCGATGATGCGGAACAACATTAAGAGGGGTACTATTTCGAGGGTGCAAAAGTACAAAATTAAATGCACCCAGCCGAATGTGTAGCCGAAAAATATGGTAAAACTCTTATAAATCAGCAATAATTTATCAAGAATGAGCAAAATAAGCACACAAACGTACATATTTTCGTAGCTTAAGTCGAAGTAGACCACGAGCAACGTCACGGGCAGCAACATCACGCCGAGGCCCAACACGCTGAGCAGGTAGGCCTGCGTCCATTGCGCTCGTTGCCGAGCGGTGAAAAACACGTTGTTGATGAAAGAATAGAGCGAAATTTTAAGCAAATAGTAAATGCAGCAAATGCCCACGCTTGTGCCTAAGAGCAAGTAGGGCGAAACGAGGTTAAACACCTGCGTTTGGTTTTCTTGCGTGAAGTCGAAGAAAAGCACACCGAGCAAGAAGCACGTTTGAAAGATGAGCGACACCTGGCCGCGCATTTCCGTCTGTGTGCGTTCCACGAAAAGGTTTTCGCGTTGGCGTTGGCGGAAGAATTGCTTGAGCTGCAGCTGCAAATAGCGGCGCGAACGCGAAATGACCCACACCATGCAGAAAAAGCTGAGCATGATGAGCGAGGTGACTACGCTATCCGTGCGAAACTGATAGGGCACAGGGTCGCCCGCCATGCCTTTGGGTTGCAAGCAGAGCACAGAGTCGCTGCGCGTGTGGGTCACGCTGTCGAGCTCTTCCACAAAAGGCGATTTCTCTACGTGGGTGAGGGCAAACTTCCAGTAGTCCACATCGAGCACGCGTGGCTTCATTGTTAAGGGCATGCCTGCGGGCAAGGGTTTGAGTTCGCTCGGTTTCACCGGTTGCACGGCTACGGTGTCGGGTTGTGTTTGCAGTTGGCGGCGGGGGCGGTGCTGCACGTTTGTGTGCACACTCTCGTCGGCTCCTTCGCCGAGAAGTGTGGCGGGAGCTTGAGCAGTGGTTAAAGAGTCGGTTACAAACGTGTGCATTCTAGAGTGTTCGTTGAGGGGGTAAGATGAATGTTTAAAAGCGTGTTCCGCTGATTACATCGCGGCAAACTTGCGCACGGAACTGTCCCACAGGGGCGTTTCTTTGGCTTGCTGAAGCGCCTCTTCGGGTGTGCTGGCCACGGTCCAGATGGCGGCATGCTGGCTACGCATGAAGCTTTCGTCGACGGCGCGTTGCAGTTGGTTGAGCAGAGGGGCGTAGTAGTTGTTCACATTAAGCACCACGATGGGCTTGAGATAGAGCCCGAGTTGTTTCCAAGTGATAATTTCGAGCAACTCTTCGAGTGTGCCCACTCCACCGGGCAGGGCAATGCAAGCGTCGGCGCGCTCGGCCATCAGTTCTTTGCGTCGGTGCATATCGGGGGTGATGAGCAGTT
Source organism: Oribacterium sp. (assembly GCA_963656725.1). GTDB lineage: Bacteria > Bacteroidota > Bacteroidia > Bacteroidales > Bacteroidaceae > Alloprevotella. The sequence continues at coordinate 1,668 of CAVKKI010000097.1, forward strand.
CCGTCATTCCCGTGTGTTGCCAGCCTTGCTCCACCATAAATTGCGGAATTACGCCAATGGCGCGTCCGCCTTCGGCTAAGAGGGCATCGGCACACGCTCCCATCAGTCCGGTGCGGCCGGCCCCGTTAATCAGCGTGTGGCCTTGCTGCGCCATAAGGCGGCCTAGCTGTTGGGCAGCCTCGATGTAGGGGGCGGGCACTTGGCCGCTCGAGGCGCTATAAACCGTGATGTTCATCTTCTGTCTGCTTTCTTTTGAAGAATTCTTTTTGGGGGAGAATAGTGAAGGAGGGGAAACAGAGACTTACTCTCGCCTCCCTTTTCCCCTGCTTACTGCTAGTTTCTTAGTTCAAGCCAAAGGCTTTCTTAATTTCGTCTACGCGGTTGAGTTTTTCCCAAGTGAAGAGTTCCACTTCGAGGGTTTTCTCTTCCGAGCCCGGGGCGTTGAAATGCTTCGTTACCACTTGGGGCTCGCGGCCTACGTGGCCGTAGCTGGCCGCTTCCTCATAAATGGGTTGGCGAAGGTGGAGCGTGCGCTCAATGGCAGCGGGACGCAGGTCGAAGAGTTCTGAAATTTTCTCTGCAATCTCGCCGTCAGACAGCGCTACGTGGCTGCGACCATAAGTGTCGACGTAGATGGAGATGGGTTCGGCCTTGCCGATGGCGTAGCTCAGCTGCACGAGCATTTCATCGGCCACACCCGCAGCCACCATGTTTTTGGCAATGTGGCGAGCGGCGTAGGCTGCCGAGCGGTCCACCTTCGAAGGGTCTTTGCCCGAGAAAGCGCCTCCGCCGTGTGCACCCTTGCCACCGTAGGTGTCAACAATGATTTTGCGTCCCGTTAAGCCTGTGTCGCCGTGGGGACCACCGATCACGAACTTGCCCGTGGGGTTGACGTAGTATTTAATGGCGCCTTTGTGGAAGAGCGCTTTGATTTCGGGGGTGTTGACACGTTCGTCGATGACGCGGGGAATGACGATTTCTTCCACGTCCTTCTGAATTTGCTCGAGCATTTGGCGGTCGGCCTCTTCTTGTGAGCCAGCTTCAGCGGCGGTGATAAATTCGTCGTGTTGCGTGCTCACCACAATGGTGTCGATGCGCTGTGCCACGTTGTCGTCAGAATATTCCACGGTGACCTGGCTCTTTGAGTCGGGACGCAGGTAGGTCATCACCTTGCCCTCGCGGCGAATTTCGCTCAACACATACACAATGTCGTGTGCCAATGAAAGGGGCAACGGCATGTAGGTGTCGGTTTCGTTGTTGGCGTAGCCAAACATCATGCCTTGGTCGCCAGCGCCTTGCTGCATAGGGTCGGTGCGCTCCACGCCGCGGTTAATGTCGGCGCTTTGTTCGTGAATGGCGCTGAGAATGCCGCAGCTTTCAGCCTCAAACTTATATTCGGCTTTGGTGTAGCCAATGCGGGCAATGGTGCGGCGCACCACGTCCTGCAGGTCAACGTAAGCTTCAGATTTTACTTCTCCTGCCACCACCACTTGGCCTGTGGTGACGAGCGTTTCGCAAGCTACTTTCGAGTTGCTGTCGTAGGCGAGCAACTGGTCAAGCACGGCGTCAGAAATTTGGTCTGCCACCTTGTCGGGGTGTCCTTCCGACACCGATTCGGATGTAAATAAGTATGCCATTTTCTTTTAAAATGATATGTTTTAAATGCTCTTTGTTTTGATTCCTAGTTTCAGAGTTTTCCCTTTCGTTATAAAGGCTTTAAAACAAAACGACCTGCTTTCGCTGAGCGGAAACAGGCAGAGGAGAGAATGGGCATGATTGATTCGGCTTGTGTGGCGGTTGATGCGTGCGAGGTTGAGTCGCAGTCGTAGGTGCGTTGCGCTTATCTTTGGGAAGGGGTTGATGAAGCGCAAGGGGCGGTTACGAGTTTTAGCATTGTTTTTAAGAGGTTGCAAGCAGCCAAATCTTTCCTCTGTGGTTTTGTCGGGTGCAAAGTTACGCTTTGTTGTTTAGAGTGCAAAGTTTTTTTAGTGTTTTTTCTGCTTTTCGATACGGCTCTTTTTATTTAAGGGCGGGCTGAAAGCCCAATGCTTGCCCTGGGCTAGGTGCAAACATTGGGCTTTCAGCCCGCCCTAATAAAAAACCATGCTAAGGCTAGAGCTTCGGACCGAACGACAGGTCGCCGGCATCGCCTAGACCGGGCACGATGTAGGCTTCGTCGTTAAGTATGGGGTCGATGGCTGCCACCCAAAGCGTTACGTCGTCGCTGGGGAATACTCGGCATAGGTGGTCGATGCCCTCTTGGGCAGCAATCACGCAGCAAATGTGGAGTTTGGCGGGAGTGCCGTGCGTGAGGAAGGCTTTATAGGAAAGTTCGAGCGAACCGCCTGTGGCGAGCATGGGGTCGACCATGAGGAAGGTGCAGCCGTTGAGGTCGGGAGCGGCGAGGTAGTCTACGTGAATTTGAATGTCTTCTTTTTTGCCCTCATCGCGGTGTGCTGCCACAAAAGCGGAGTCGGCTTGATCGAAGGCGTCGAGAAAACCTTCGTGAAAAGCCACACCGGCGCGCAACACGGTGCCCACCACAATGCGGTCGTCGTAGGTAGGCACTTGCTTCGTGCCGAGAGGGGTGGTCACCGTTTTTTCGGTGTAGTTAAGGGTGTGGCTCACTTCATAAGCAGTGGCTCGGGCTATGCGCATCATGTTGCGGCGAAAGGCGGTGCGGTCTTTCTGCAATTCAACGTCGCGCAACTGTGCCATGTAAGAGTTGATTACGGAACTTTTTTCGCCTAGGTTGATTACTTTCATTGAGTTGTTTCTTTTGTTTTGTTTCCTAAAAAAAGACTTGTAAGGCTTGCCATAGGGTGAGGAAAGCTTTACAAGTCCAATTTTTCGTTTACGTTGATTTTACTTTATCACTTTGTGTCCGTCGTGAGTGATGTAAACGCCCTTAGTGGGGCTCATCACGCGGCGGCCATTGAGGTCGTAGTAGCGTGTGGCGGCTTGCTGGCCACCTTGAGCGGCTTGTGAAATGCCCGTTACGTCGCCTTTGGCGGTAAACACCCATTTGGTAGACCAACTGTCGTTGCCCGAGGTGTTGCTCCAGAAGTTGAGCGAACCGTTGCTAGTGCTAATCACGAGATAGGTGCCGTTGTTCGTAGACGACTTCATATAATAGTAGTTGCCGTCGCCTTTGGTGAGCGTCCAAGCGTAGGCCGAAGAGCCCACTGTGGCGGTGTTGCCGCTGCGTTGGAAGTAGGTGTCGGCATCGTTGCTTACTAGTTTCACGGCCACTTGTCCGCCGGTGAGGGGCACGAGTTGCCACTGAGCGTCGTTGTCGGCTGCAGCACTACCGTTTGCGCCCAGAATGTAGGGCGCGGTGCTATTGATGGTTTCGTAGCTGCTAACGGTGAAAGTGGTGGTCATGGGGTAGCCGTCGATGGCGATGAGAGTGAGCTCGTAGGCCGAGATGGCAGCCTCGATGGCTTCGGTGGCTGCATCGTAGTCGGCAATCACGGCATCGTCGGCGGGGATGGCTTGCTTCACGGTGTTGATGGCCTCTTGGCTATACTGACCGGCCTTAGCGGCGCTTACGTCGGTGTAGCCGGTGGTTGCTGCGATAGTCTTGGCCTTGGCTACCGCCGTTTCGAAAGCCAGTTTCGAAGGGTCGCCGCCCGGCACAACCCAGTCGATGGGGAAGGAAGCGTAGGTCAAAGCGAAGCCGGTGCTGCAAGAAGCATCTTCATAAAGAATGGCCACTTTGCCGTCTTTCGTAATGTCCATCGTAGAGTAGCAAGAAGAGGGAGCGCAGATGACTACGCCGTTGCCCCAAGTCTTTCCGTTGTCGAAAGAAGCTTTCACGGTGACGTTCTTGCGTGAGCCGTTGTTTACATAAGAGTGAAGCAACACGTGCTTGTTGTAGTAGAGAATGTCGGCGTTGCAAGCGTTGCCCGAGATGTCGGAGTTAGTGGTTTGCGTGCCCCAAGTCATGCCACCGTCGGTAGAGGTGTTGAAACCGCGGTTGCCGCTTTGGCGCACGGAAATCATCACGGTGCCGTCGGCCAATTCCACGAGTTTCGACTCGTCGCCACCGCTGTAGGCCGATTTGGGCGACATTTTCCAAGTGGCGCCTTCATCGTCGGTATAGATGATGTACTCTTGAATGCCGGTGTTGGCAAAGCGGTGACTCATGGCAAACATTACGCGGCCGTTGAGCGAGTCAACCTTTTGGCGTTGCAACACTATGCCACGGCCAGAGCCAGCGAATGAACCGAGCACTTGTCCTTGCTCGTAAGAGGTTTTATAAAGCTCGTCGTAGAGGGCGCGAGGGGTGCTCCAAGTTTCACCTGCGTCGTCAGAGGTGATGATGAAGGGAAGGTTGCAGTTGCTGCGGTCGTTGGTCGAACTGAAATAATATTGACCAGCCACCATAATGGCAATGAGGCGGCCCTTGCTTGTTTCCACGAGGGCAGCGTCGCCAAAGCCGTTGCCGGCCACGCCCACAAGTTTGTGGTCGGAATCAGAACCTGCCACAAGTTTGTGGTCGGTCCAGGTTTTGCCGTTGTCGTCAGAGTGACGCTCGTAAACGTCGATGTGGTTGGGCAAGTCGCCGTTGTGCGAGAAGCGGTTGTCGGCCATCGTCACGATGCGGCCGTTCTTGCTGGCGTTGTCGCCTTGTTGGTGCTTAAGAATAACCATGGCGGGAATGCGCCAGTAGTGAGAGCCGAGGTCGTAGCTCTTGAAGGGCTGCGACATCACGTTGTAGATGCGAGCAATGCCTTCGGGGTTGCCGTTGTTCACGGTGAAGGTTTGGTCGGTGCCGTAAGACAGACTTGCCACGGCTGCGTCGATAGAGTCGCCCACGGTGGCCGTGCTCTTAATGTCGGCAGTTACAACGAGTTTGGTGGTGCCGCTAGCGCAAGCCAAGGCTTGGTCGAAGGTGATGGTGGCGGTGGTGCCGCTCACAGTGGCTAGCGTGCCGAGCAGAGTGGCCTCGCGCGAGGCGGTGGCGCAAACAAAGTCGGTGCTGAGCAGTTTGTAGACTTTGAGGTTTTCGAGGTCGGCGGCAGCGTTTGTGGTGTTTGCGCTGAAGTCGAGCGTAACGCCTGTGAGACTGATGTCGCCGTTGAAACCGCTCACGTTAACGGTTTGCGTGAGCAACACTTGCTCGGTGTTGCCGGGGGCATAGTCTTGTGTGCCCGGGCTTACACTAACCGATGAAATGCTGGGTGCCGACTTGAGATCGTCATCGCTAATGGTTTCGAAGCGCCAGGCCGAGGCTGTGTTGAGGCCGCCCTCCCACATCACGAGGCAGGTGTTGGCCTCTTGCGCATGGAGCGGATTTTTGCCGTCGGGGGTGATGTTGAACGCATATTCGCCCAAACTTTTGATGGAGTATTTGGTGGAGTGGGTTTTCGACATCTTTGTAGCGCCGTTCACACCGTCAGAGTTGGGCTCTACATATTCGTTGGTCAAATAGTTCTTCAAATAATATTTGCCGTCGCCCGCATCCTCGAAAGTCCAAGCGTAGCTAGCTGCCACGGTTTTGTCGGCAAAGAGGGCTTGTTGCTCGCTGCCCGGCACGTAAAGGTATTTGCCTTGGCAATAGCTCTTTGAAGGGCCCGACACAATGTAATATACCTTGCCCACTTCCACATTCACCATGGCTGCTTTGTAGGCTGCGATGGCGGCATCGATTTCAGTGGTAGTGGTGGCGCTTTCCACGGCCGACTTAAAGGTGGTGCGTGCCGCGGTGGGGTATTTGCCGGGGTCGTCGCCCTCGGTGGTGTTGCTCAGTTGCATTAAGGCCACGGCCTGAGCTTGCTCTAGTTCGGTGAGCGATTGCTTTTCGAAGCGAATTTGGCAACCGGCGTCGCTCGTGTTCGTGCCGCTGCCCCAGTTATAAAGGAAGTAGTTGGGCGCGTCTTGGCTCACGTTCCACTGGTTAGAACCTTGCACCACGGTGTAGAGGTCGGAGCCAGAGGTGGTTTCGGCAATGGTCCAGCCAGTGGTGGGCTTGGTGCTGGTGGCGGTGAACACGTTTTGAGTGGCACCGCTAGGTTTGCTGGTGGCAGTGGTGATGTAGTTGCCGTCCATGCCTAGAATAACATACGTGCCGTCGGTGTTCTTCTCAAAGCGGAAGAGCATGTTGGCGGTATAGGGCTTTTCGGCATCTTTGGTGCACTTAATGGCTTGCCCATCGCCTCGGGTGGTGATGGTGATGCCCGAGCGGTTGGGGGTGTAGGCCCTAAACCATGTGGGGCTGCTTGCTGTCGACACTTCGATGGCATCGGCCAAGGCTTGTTGCGGGGTGCATGTGCCGGCCAATACAAGCGCGGTCAACATGCTGCGTAAGTAGGTTTTGGTCATGTTATAATGTAGAGGTTATTAGATGTTTCTAATTGATTACTTTTCGCCCATTAGGCTATCGGCCCCTGCGTTGAGGCTTTAGCGCTTGGGGCGTGGAGGCTCGTTGCGGGGCGTGAGCAGTTCGGTGGGGTCGAACTTTGAGATGGCGTCGCGCATGGCGGTGTCGCCTTTGAGGTTTTGCAGTTTATAATAGTCCATAAACCCCATGTTGCCGTCGCGCAAGGCTTGAGCTAAGGCTTTGGGCACTTCGGCTTCGGCTTGAATCACTTCGGCGCGTGCCTCTTGCGCTTTTGCCTTCATTTCTTGCTCGCTGGCCACGGCCATAGCGCGGCGCTCTTCGGCTTTGGCTTGCGCAATGTTTTTGTCGGCGTTAGCTTGGTCCATCTGCAAAGTAGCACCGATGTTTTTGCCCACGTCGATGTCGGCAATGTCGATAGAGAGAATTTCGTAGGCCGTGCCGGCGTCAAGACCTTTCGAAAGCACGAGTTTCGAGATGGAGTCGGGGTTTTCGAGCACTTGTTCATGAGTCTCGGCCGAACCGATGCTCGACACAATGCCCTCGCCCACGCGGGCCAAGATGGTGTCTTCGCCAGCGCCGCCCACCAATTGATGAATGTTGGCGCGAACGGTTACGCGGGCTTTGGCAATGAGTTGAATGCCGTTTTTGGCCACGGCGGCCACGGGGGGCGTGTCAATCACTTTAGGGTTGACGCTCGTTTGCACAGCCTCAAACACGTCGCGGCCGGCCAAGTCGATGGCGGTGGCTTTCTCAAACGAGAGGTCGATGTTGGCTTTCGAGGCCGACACCAGTGCGTGTACCACGCGTTGCACGTGTCCGCCCGTCATGTAGTGGGCCTCTAGATTATCGCGGGTCACGGTGCGCAGTCCGGCTTTGTGAGCCTCAATGAGCGAGGGCACAATGATGCCAGGCGGCACATTACGAATGCGCATTAAGAAGAGTTGGATTAATGAAATCTTCACCCCCGAAACTTTGGCGCTGAGCCAAAGGAAAAAGGGCACGAAATGGAAAAAGATGCTGAGGAAAATGATAACGCCTATCACAACGACGGCTATCACTAAAGGTCCTGATTCTGCCATGGTAATGTTATTTGAGGTTTGTAATGCTTTTTAAAAATGAAAGGGTGTTCTCCGAATAAGTATTGGATACCTTTGCAAATGTACGGAATTATTTTCTATGTTGAAAGCATTTAGCTGAATGTTTCCGCTTGCCTTTTGCATTTTTGTCAAGCGGGCTTTGTGCAAGCAATTTTTGCCTTTATTTAAAGTAAAACTTTAAGTAAGTTTCAAAAATTGGCCTTTTCATCGAGTTTTTTGCCCTTTTTTTGTTGTGTTTTCCACACACTGAAAAGTTTGCTTGCACGGTTGCTGTTACTTGCACTAGTTGCTTACACTCTATCTGATTATCAAGCGTTTCAGGCGTGTAAGCGGCAATTGTTTTTGCTTGCACTG
>CAVKKI010000098.1:0-9420 GCA_963656725.1 Oribacterium sp.
TAATGATGATGATGGTGTTAATGATGATGATGGTGTTAATGATGATGATGGTGTTGATGTAAATATTGTTACCCCCAAAATGGTTACTGTTATACTCTATCACATTTTGAATGCTTATATGGTTGATATGTATAGAAATTTTGCTTTTAAAACTAATGAAGGCATAATAGATAATAGTAGTTATTATACACAAAATATAAAAAAATTAAAAGAGGTTCTTAATTTCAGTGGTTCGTCTAATACTGATCTTAGTGCTTATGATCCTAATAAATTGCCCGATGTTTACATTACGGATGATAAAACGCATATTGAAGTGATAATAAAAATCGCAACCGATAATCTTTATTATAAGTTGCTGTACAATAGAGAAAAAGAAAGTGAAAGTAAGGTGACTATCTTGTCTAGATATGATGAGGAAAAGGAGAAAAAATTAAACCCAATAAGAGTTTACTCCTACAAAGACACTCACGCTTATAAAGAATCCTATAGTGTAGAAAACGATCAGGAACTTCTTACAGAAGATGCAAGAGAGTTTAATAAGGCGAATGTAGTGAAATATATAAATAATTTCTGGGATGTTTGTCGTATAGGTGAAGAACTTGAAATGGAATGATTCGCTTAGCGCAAGAAACTAAATAAAAACACGGGGAGGACCGAATGTGTTCACAGAAGCGCTTCTGAACACATTTGGTCCTCCCTGTGTTTTGTTTCTCTTAGGGAGGTAGTGGGGGGGATAGGAAAAAATTGAGGGCAACGCGCTGCTGTGCGTTGTCCTCATTTTTTTTGGGTAAGTAACTGTTCAAAATTAATTTTATAAGTAGGTAATCAAAATTAATTTTATATTTCCGAATGAGTTTAGAGTGGCAATTCACTTTTATGAGACGAAAGGGGTATTTTTATCACCTACTTAGTGTATTTCTTACATATTAGCATAGTAATGTGGCACTTTTTTGCACAATGGGTGCTTACATTAATTAAGAATTACTACCTTTGTCAACATTACTATATTATAAACCCCAAACACACCATAACAATGAAGAATAGACACCACTTTTTTCACTGGCAGGCTTAGCGTTTGCTTTGGGCCTGACGTTTGCTTCGTGCACCGACAACTGTTTCGACAGAGGCAGTGAGGACGGCAAGGATAGCGAGGTGACCAACAAAACGTATGAAACGCGCCAATCGCTGCTCTGCCTGCTTGGTATGACGGCCGATGTAGACTCTCTGCCCGACAATTGGAACAACGGCTACACCGCTGAGCCCACCATTGGTCAAGAGGCTAGCGAGGGCAACCCCTACGTGCGCTTGGTGGCTACCAGTTCGGTAGAGGACGCTTGCCGCTACTACCAATTTATGACCTCGCAGAAGAGCGACGGCACACTCACCTCCGACATCTGGACACACGACGACATCGGTACGCTGAAATTCACTGCCGAAAATCAAACCGACCTCTACGCCACCGTAGACGTCGACGTGAAGCAGCTGCCCCACCTCACGCAAATACGCTTTGTGCCTGCCACGGCCCTTGGCGACAATGCCAAGAGCTACTGGTATATGCCCGGCGACATTATTAAGCAAGAAAACCCCAATGAAGAGCCCACCTACTGGATGTGTGTGCGCCCCTGCATTGAGGGCAGCAAAGGCCGAAGCCACTGGTGCACCTTCCAGCTCAACTCTACTACGCAGAAAAACCCCAACTTTGCAGAGTTTGAGGGGAAAACCTACGGCAAACTCACCCTGCCCACGAAGTTGGCCAAGTCGCAGGGCGATGCGGCGCGCATGATTCAGCACTACTTCACCGAACTGCTCTTGCTGGCCGACGCCTCGCGCTACGATAATAACGACATTACGAGTTTTGGCGAGCTCAACAAAAACACCTTTACCGCCAACAATTTGCGCGACTTGAAATATATGTGGGACGAACTCGACATATGGCCTACCATAGCCCCCACCATCGACTTGCGCACAAAGCTCAACGTGAAAAATCCCCAGGCCTATGTGTTCTACAACGGCTACAGCCGCAGCTTCAACCTGCTTAGCCACAACGACTATATAGCCTACTGCTTGGCCTTGCTGCCCGTGAAGAGCAACAAGTTTACCGAAGCTTTCACCACAGCCAATGAAATAGAACCTAGCGTAGACCCCGAGGTTGGTGTGGCTAAAGACTTTAGCACAATTAACTCCTCGGGTGGCGTGTTGCCGTTTAACCTCACCACCGACGCAGCCGATGATCTGCCCGCAGAGAACAAGCAGAAAGTCTATGTGGTGAAACACCGCACTGGTGCCCAGCTCGAGGACCGTTGGGTTAGCTCCGACAATCACCCCGAGTCGAGCTTCGACCTGCGCAACGCCAGCAACCACATCACCGATGTGCTGGTGCAGAACAAAATTGGCTTGACTAGCCCCTACGACAAAGGTTTCCTTCCCTTCTTTGCCTATGGCGACAAAGTGGTGTGCCACCTTCCGCTCAACGCAAATGCCGTGTGTGTGCGCTCCGCACCCTTTCGCCGCATGAGCGACATTTCTGAGAATGTCGAGGAGGCCTACTCCTACTTCATTACCGACAATAGCAGCAAGAAGGAGTTTGGAAATCTCGACTACATCAATCTCGAAGAGGCTAAAGCCTTATGCACCATGATGCTCGACTCCTACTTGTATCAAATTGGCGAGCAGGTGCAGCCCATCATAAAGCTCGAGCAGCACAACGACGTCTATGCAAAAGCAGCCAAAAACGTCTTCAACATCATTCAGAAAATAAATATAAAGAATGAACTGGTAGTATATCGCCGCCACACCGACGAGGCCATCAACCAAACCTACTACTCCGTTGCCGCCAACTTCAACACTTACCTCCCCTTGAATAACGACGACGAACATGTTGATGGATATGTTGCCAAAGCTAAGGTTACGCTGAAATACTACCCCGAGGGAAAGCTCGACAGTGATGGCACCAAGAAGAAACTCTTTTTGAGCTACGAGGCTATCAGCGACAACGCCACCTGCGTAGAGGTGGTTTACACCAACGACGCCAACACCTACACTGAGCAGTTCAGTAAAAGCCGCACGCTAGTAGTTGATGGCGGTGCCACTCGCCGCTATTTCAAAGATGCGCTGAAAACAGCCTACGATAATCTTAAATTCTAAAACAGCCTCTGTGTTATCATACCACAAATAATAAGAGAGAGGGGGCGACGTGAATGCGTCGCCCCCTCTCTCTTTCTTGTTTATGTGTGTGTGATTTGTTTGTGCCTATGTTTTGTTTGTGCGCGTTCTGTTTTTGCGTTCAATCAGCGCTGAGAGCCGTTACTCCTCGCCGCGGAAGAGGGGGTCCCAGGCGGGCAAGAGCGTGGGCTTTTGCTCCAAAAGTTTGAGCAGGGCGGGGGTGGCGTATTTTTTGTTGACCACTAAGCGAAACATGTATTCGTTGAACCACTCGTCGGTCATCACCAAGTGGCCCTGTTGGCCCGAGCTGGCGCCCCAAGAGTTCTCTACCTTCCACTTGCGGGCCTTCCCCTCAGCGTCGAGGTCAACGGCCATGAGCGTCATGGCGTGGCTCGAGGCCGAGGCGTAGGTTTGAATGCGCTCGGCCTTGGTTAGGGGGAAGGTGGTGTTGAAGAGCGAGGCGTAGTCGTAGTTTTGCAGCGAGAGCAAGCCGGCCTTCGAGTCGAGCTGTTTGCCCACGTCGCACGAGAAGTACATCATCGTGCTGTCTTTAATCGAAGCAATGGCCAAGGGCTTAATCTCTTCGATGGGCAGGTTGAGGTAGGTCCACTGCTGTCCGTCGTAAGAGTGGCGGTCGAGGTCGATGGTGTAGGTTTTGTGATAGGGGCGCGAGGGGTCGTTCATCAACATAATGAAGCTCTGCTTGAGGTCGGTGCCCAGGTGCTGGGCGTAGAATTGCTGCGGAGTGTAGGTGCGTGCGCTGTCAACCACCTCGCCGCGGGCGTTGCGCAGCGTGTAGGTGAACTGCTGCACGGGCTCGCCAAGGCAGATGGTGAGGATGTGATAGAGTGTGGCCAATTGCTCGGTTTTCTCCTTCTGCAAAGCAGCCGCCTTTTGGCCCTTCGCTGCCATTTGGCGCAGTTTTAAGCCATATTCGCGCAGCTTAAGGCTTAGGATGGAAGCCATGCGCGAGGTGTTGTTGGCGCTGTAGCTTTCGGGCATCACGTCAGAGGGCACAAGGCCGTATTTGCTCACCACATCGACCACGCCGCAGAAGGTGCCGCCGTCTGAGAGGGGGTTCTTAAAAAGCCAGTCCACCGTTTGGTCGCTTAGGGGCTTGCTCGAGGTGTCGATGATGCTTTGCAAGAAGAGGTTGCACTTTTCGAGTTGGTCGTAGAAAAAGCAATAGCTCTGCGAGAACTGGAAGCTGCCCAGCCCATACTTTCTAATCATTTCCGAGCGCATCACGTTGAGGCCGGTGAAGAGCCAGCAGCGTCCCGAGCTTTTTTGGTCGGTCACGCCCGCCGAGGGCACTTCGTTGGTGAAGTGTGTGTCGGCCACGTCGGGGTTGTCGGCATTTTGCGCCAGTTGCTGAATGGAGGTGCCGGCCAGAGCGTTGCGCAAGGCGCGTGTGGTGGCGGCTTCGGGTTGCGCTTTCCTGATTTGCTGCAACATTTCGGCGCTAATGCCGCCGTTTTTCGCCAAGGGCGTGCTGCTTAGCGTGGTTTGGGCTGTGGCACAAAAAGTGCTAACAGAGAGTAAAAGAATTGTAATTAAGGATTTGTGCATAGGTAGCTATTTTGCGTTTGTATTAATAATCAACGGGTTATTTGTTAAATATCACATTTTCCTACCGACTTTTCGGCAAGGTTTACACATTTTTCGAACGACTTTTCTGGAAATCCTCACATTTTCCTACCGAGTTTCGATTTTTGTTATGATTTGCTAACATTTCGCTCCTCCCACGCATTTCTGCCAAACCCACGAGGTGAGGGCGTAGAAGCAGAGGGCGGTGACCAGGCCGCCCATCACGTCGACGAGGTAGTGGGCCTGAATGTAGACGGTGGCGCAACACAGAAAGAAGTAGAAGGGCAGCACGCCCAGCAAGAGCCAGCGCTGACGGTTGTGGCGCAGCAGCAACAAAAGCACGGTGCTCATGCCCACGTGGCTCGAGGGGAAGGCCGCCGTGGGGCGCTCGCCGCTTTGCTGTGTGCTCTCGACCAGGGAGCGGAAAAAGCCTTCGGGGCCGGGCGAGGGGGCTAGCTCGGTGTGCGAGCGGAAGTAGTCGAAAAGCTGTGGGAAGTGGGCGCTCTCAATCACGTCGAAGCCCACGGCCTGGAAGTAGTATTGCGGTCCGGCCACGGGCAGAAACAAATAAATGGTGTAGTAGAGGAAGAAGCTGGCCAACACCACAAAAGCCGTGCGCCCAAACAGCTCGCTGCGTCGCTGCACGAGGGGGGCTAGCAAGGTGATGAGAATGAGCGGATAGTAGGCAAAATAGCCCATGTGAAAGAGTTCGCTCCACACTTTTTGCGGCAGCCATTGCGAGAAGGCAATGCTGGGCTGCGTGCCAAAGAGCATGAGGTCGGCCTGTGCGAAGAGGTGGTCGAGGTTGGGCAAGAGTTGGCAAAACTCGTAGGTGTCGGGATACCAGTAGCCCAGCAGCGTGAGCGGAAAGAGGTAGCGCAGCAAAAGGCTGTAGCGGTTGGGCCTTGCCACATAAATGAGCCACAGCAGGGCCATGCCCACTAGCACGAAGGCGCGGCCCTCGAGCAAGAGCCAAGGGGTGTGAATTTGTTGCCAGTGAAATAGCAGCAAGAGCAGGGTGAGCAGGGTGTAGGCCAGTGTGCTCCACTCCACGAGCAGCAATTGCCGCTTGCCGCGGAGGGGCTCGCCATAGGGTGAGAGGGGCATGGGGCGAAGTTTAGGGTTTGTAATGTGGAATGTGTTTGTGAAGTGGCTATGGGGTTTCACTATTAAGCCGGTAGTTTTCACTATCAAGCCAGTTGTGAAGCACTATTAAGCCAGTAGTTTTCACTATTAAGCCGGTAGTGAGGCTGAACTCTTGGGGGGCTGAGCTCTTGGGGGGCGACGCGTCCCGCGTCGGGGCAAGTGGCCCTAAGTAGAAACTCTCAGGGGGGCATTGCTTTTCTATTCTTTTTTATTTGCTTTTCTTCTTGCTCCGACGCGAGACGCGTCGCCCCCCAAGAGCTCTAAGCTGAAACTCTAGGGATATTGCTTTTTTATTTGCTTTTCTTCTTGCTCCGACGCGGGACGCGTCGCCCCCCAAGAGTTCAGCCCCCAAGAGCTAGCTTGCGCTTGCTAGAAGGTGTGCTTCACTCCTCGCTTCAAGGGCCATTGTGGCTCGTAGCCTAGCTCTTGGCGTGCGGGGTTGATGTTGCAGCGCCAATTGCGTTGGCGCATGATGCGATATTTGTCGGTGTTGAGTGTGGAGGTGGTGCCGAGCAGCCGAGCCAGCTTTTCGCTTAGCCAACACACGGTGCGCAGAAACCAGAGGGGGGCGGTGAGGTGAAGCACGCACTTCACACCGAGGCGCTCTTGAATGAGGTCGGAGAAGGCGCGGCTGGAGTAGACGCCTCCGTCGGTGAGGAAGTATTTTGCTCCGCGTGGGCCGTGATTGAGGGCTAGGAAGGCGGCATGCACCAAGTCGGCCACATAGATGAAGGTGAGGGCTTGGGGGCGGTAGCCCACGGCAAAGTCGATGTGGCGACGTATGCTCTGGGCCATGAGGGCGTAGTCGCGTTCGCGCGGTCCGTAAACACCGGTGGGGCGGAGAATGATGTAGTTGAGGCCGCGCACATCGGCCAATAGGCTTTCGGCCATGAGTTTTGAGGCTCCGTAGGCGGTGTTGGGGCGGGGGGTGTCGGCCAGGGTGATTTCCTTGTTGTCGGCCTCGTGACAGGGGCCCATCACGCTGAGTGAACTGATAAACACGAAGCGGCCCTCGGGGCGCAGGGCGCCGGTGAGTTGCAGCGAGAGGGCCAGGTGGCCCGTGCCTTCGGCGTTGACGGTGAAGAAGTCTTCGGCGCGTCGACACTTGGTGGCTCCGGCGGCGTGTATCACGTGGTCGAAGGGGCGGTGGGTGGCTTCGAGGTGGGCCGTGAGCTGCTGCTGCAGTTGGGCTTCGCTGCTGAGGTTGAGCTCGATGAAGTGTATGCGCTCGTCTTGCAGGTAGCGGCGGTTGGTGGTGGCGCGCACGGCGGCCCACACTTCGTGGCCTTCACTGAGGGCGTGCTCCACGAGGAAACTGCCTATGAAGCCCGAGGCTCCGGTAATGAGTATTTTAGTGTTCATTCGTGGTCGAGGTTTTGAGTTTGTCGAGATAGCGGTAGCTCGTTTGCAACAGGGCTTTGGCGGCGCTGATGCGTTGGGCCCTGGGGGTGGGGCTTTCGCGCAGGGGCGCGGCTGGCTGTGTGGTGAGGCCCAACACGCTGATGCCTGTTTGGTCTTTATAGTAGATGCCTTCTTGCCAGGCGTGTGTGGCCGAGGGGTGGGTGTAGGTTTGGCTCAGCACGTCGCGGCTCAGGGGGAATTGGTGGTGACTGATGCCTAGCTGGCCTAGCAGGGTGGCTGGCAGGTCGGTTTGGTTGCAGAGGGTGTTGATGCGAAGGGGTTGTTTCACGGCTCCGCCGGTGAGGATGAGGGGGATGTGGCTTTTGCGCTCTTGGCTGTCGTCGAGGCCCGAGGGGTAGCCTAGGCCGTGGTCGGGCAGGAGGATGATGAGCAGGTTGCTCCACTGTGGCTGCTGCTTGAGCCGAGTGATGAACTGGCCGATGCAGTGGTCGAGATAGGCCATGCCGTTGGCTTCGGGGCTTGAGGCGATGCGGTGGTAGGGCACTTGCCAGGGCTCGTGGCTGGCTAGGGTGAGGAAGCCGATGTGCCAGGGCTTTGTGGTGGTTGTGGGCTGTGCGGGCAGGTGAATGATGCGTTGGTAGAGGGTGTCGAAGGTGATGTGGTCGGTCACGCCCCATTGGTGGGTGTGGCGGGTGGTGGGGGGGAAGTCGTCGGCGGAGGTGAGGTGGTCGTAGCCGGTGCTTTGCAGGTAGCCTCGGGTGTTGGTGAAGTTGATGTCGCCGCCATAGAGAAAACTGGTGGTGTAGCCTTCGGCTTTGAGCGAACGGGCTATGCTGGGCAGTTTCTCGCAGAGCGAGGGTTGCTTCATTACGCTGAGGTTGGGCAGTGCGGGGCATCCGCTGAGGGCGCACACTGTGCCGCGGTCGGTGCGGAAGGAGTTGGCATACATTTGGGTGAACACCACGCCTTCTCGGGCCAGGCGGTTGAGGTTGGGGGTTATTGAGGGTGAGGCCAAGGAGTCGATGGCGTTGACGAAGGTGCCGCCGCAGCCTTCCATCAATATGATTAGCACGTTGGGGCGCTGGGTGCGTAAAAGGCAGGGGGTGTTGAGGCTCTCGGTGTTGTAGTGTAGTTGGGCGAAGCGGCGGGCGCGCTCGGGCTCGTCGTAGAAGTTTCCTAACCGAGCATAATCTGTTTGTTTCAGTGTGGAGCTGAGCAGTGAGAAGGCGGGGTTTACGGCGGTGTGGTTAAGGAAGGGGTTGTTGCTGAAATAGGCCATGCCCACGTTGGCCGTGCTTTGGGTCACGCCGCCGCGCATCAAGAGGAAGAGCACGCCGCAGCCTAGGGCCCAGCCGGCGGTGAGGGCTAGGCGCTTGGTGAGGGAGAGTTCCTTTTTGTTGGGCTTGGTTGTTGGGGTTTCGTTCTCTTTTTTTATGTGTGATGTTTCGATGAAGATGAGTGTTTGCAGGTAGTAGAGTGCTACGCCGGTGAGCAGGGTGCAGAGGGTGGCTTTTAGTGCGTAGGCCATGCTCACGCTTTGCAGGGCGCCTTGGGGCTGTGTGAGGTAGGTCCAGATGGTGGCGTCGAGTTTGGTGTGCCAAAAGTTGTAGAGGCAGGCGTCGCCCACGAGGATGAGGGCTAGGGCTGCGCTTACTATGAGAGCGTAGGTTTTATATATTCTTCGCCAACCTTTGAACTTTTTCACCCAGGGTGTGGCTGCCATTGCGAGCCACACGGGGGCTAGGAGGTAGGCCGTGGTGGCGAGGTCGAGTGGCAGGCCGTGGCGCATGGCTTGCAGCAGCTGGGCTAGGGTGATGCCTTGGCGCACGTCGGGGGTTTGCGCTAGGGCGAAGAGGGGCTTGGCTAGCGCAAACACGGCCACGAGGGCTAGGAAGAGGGTGAGGTAGCGTAGGAGTTGGTGCATGGTTTTTGTTTTCTTCTTTTTTGGGGGGTGAGCTCTTGGGGGGCTGAGCTCTTGGGGGTGCGAACTCTTGGGGGGGTGAGCACTTGGGGGGCGACGCGTCTCGCGTCGGGGCAAGTGGCGAGCAAATGGCTTTGTGGGGGTTGAACTGCTGCTTGCTTTTAGCTTGCTGTTTGGTGTTTGCTTGCGTTGCTGCTTGCTCGCTGTTTGCTCCGACGCGGGACGCGTCGCCCCCCAAGAGC
>CAVKKI010000099.1:0-5550 GCA_963656725.1 Oribacterium sp.
CGTCAATGTTGTCGTGTCCTTGAATAACATTGGCGTATTTGCCATTGCGGTCGGGCACCATGATAGCCACGAGTGAACCGCCATAGTTGGTTACTGCCACCTCCATTCCATTGCTGTTATGCAGGAAGAAGAGGTCCACTTTCTTTCCTTTTATCTCTTTTTGAAAGTCTTCTCTTTTTAAGCCGCAAAGGGGCTGAACTGTATTTTCCATGATAATGAACAATTAATGTTGCTAAATGCGTTATTTACTTTGCAAATTTGTAGAAAAGATTTGGATTGCCCAAACTTTTAAATCAAAATGTTAAACATTTATTACTTTATAACACGACGTTTTGCTAAGTGTAGTGCAAAATGCCTTGGAGTTGCTCTGCAGAAGAGCATATTTGGGAAGTGAAGAGGTAAAGACTTGGAATTTTTGTGACTTGTTGATACACAATGTAAAGACGGCTTATGACTTGGAGCGAGGCTTTAAATAAAAAAAATCCATTGGCTTGATAAAGTACTTTATTCAGCCAATGGATAATTAAAAGTTTGATTATGCTGTGACAACCTCATAGGTTGCCTTACATACTATTGCTTTTTAGCGGATGAAAAGGAGTTCGCGATACTTAGGCAAGGTCCACATTTCATCTTCCACAATGAGTTCGAGTTTGTCAATGTGGTAACGAATCGCATCGAAGTAGGGTGCAATTTCATCGTGGTAAGCCACGGCCAAAGTGCGTACATCCTCAATTTTGTTAACCACCTTACGCTTCTCAACCATAGCCTCAACGTTTTCGGCAACGAAACTTACGTGCTTGTTAATCTTCTCAATCAAATCAACGTTGTAAGCAGTGAGTTCCTTTACCTTAGCGGGGTCTGAGAAGGTAGCTTGAATTTTGTGAACGTTGTCAACCAATTCGCTTTGGTATTTGGTAGCAACGGGGATGATGTGGTTCATGCAGAGGTCGCCCAAAACACGAGCTTCAATCTGAATCTTCTTTTGGTAGGTTTCCCATTTAATCTCGTTGCGAGCTTCCAGTTCATGACGGTTCATCACGTTCATCGACTCGAACATCTTGATGCTATCCTCATCGAGGTAACGGTCGAAGATAACGGGGCAAGAAGTTTCGCAATCCAAACCACGACGGGCAGCCTCTTCTTTCCATTCATCGCTATAGCCATTGCCGTCGAAGTGAATGGGCTTGCACACCTTGATGTCTTCACGAAGCACTTCGAGAATGGCGGTGAGCTTGCTGTCACCTTTAGCAATGAGAGCGTCTACGCGAGTCTTGAAGCTTTCGAGAGCTTCGGCAACGGCGGTGTTGAGCACAATCATAGCACTAGCGCAGTTGGCAATAGAGCCTACGGCACGGAACTCAAAGCGGTTGCCAGTGAAGGCAAAGGGAGAGGTGCGGTTGCGGTCGGTGTTGTCAATCATCAACTCGGGAATTTGAGGAATGTCGAGTTGTACACCATGTTTGCCTTCCAAGGTGAAGAGTTCGTCCTTGGTGGAATTTTCAACCTTTTCAAGGAACTCGCTGAGTTGCTTTCCGAGGAAGCTAGAGATGATTGCGGGAGGTGCTTCGTTGGCGCCCAAACGGTGAGCATTGGTAGCGCTCATGATGGAGGCTTTGAGCAAACCGTTGTGCTTGTACACACCCATTAGCGTTTCAACCACAAACACGAGGAAACGAAGGTTGTCTTCGGGAGTCTTGCCGGGGCCATGGAGCAATGCGCCTGTGTTGGTAGTTAAGCTCCAGTTGTTGTGCTTGCCCGAACCATTAATGCCAGCGAAGGGCTTTTCGTGGAGCAAGCAACGGAAACCATGCTTGCGGGCAATTTTGCGCATCAACGACATGATAAGCATGTTGTGGTCGACGGCGAGGTTGCACTCTTCGAAGATAGGAGCCAATTCAAATTGGTTAGGAGCAACCTCATTGTGACGAGTCTTGCAAGGAATGCCGAGTTCAAGAGCTTGAATTTCGAGGTCGCGCATAAACTCTTGCACACGTTCGGGGATGGCACCAAAATAGTGGTCGTCCATCTGTTGGTTCTTAGCCGAATCGTGACCCATAAGTGTGCGGCCAGTGAGCATCAAGTCGGGACGAGCAGCGTAAAGTCCTTCGTCAACCAAGAAATACTCCTGCTCCCAACCGAGGTTGGCAATAACGCGAGTGACATTGGGGTCGAAGTATTGGCAAACAGCGGTAGCGGCCTTGTCGACGGCAGCTAAAGCTTTCTTAAGCGGAGCTTTATAGTCGAGGGCTTCACCCGTGTAACTTACAAAGATGGTGGGGATCATTAGAGTGTCGCCCACGATGAATACGGGCGATGCGGGGTCCCAAGCAGAGTAACCGCGTGCTTCAAAAGTAGAACGGATACCACCATTGGGGAATGAAGAGGCATCGGGTTCTTGCTGAACCAACTCCTTGCCTGAAAAATCCTCTACCATGCCTCCTTTGAAGTCGTGCTCAACAAAAGCATCGTGCTTCTCGGCAGTTCCTTCTGTCAGAGGTTGGAACCAGTGGGTGCAGTGGGTTACGCCCAATTCCATGGCCCATTGCTTCATGCCTTTAGCCACGTCGTTGGCCACAGAAAGGGGCAGGGGAGTGCCCTTTTCAATTACTTCACGAAGTTGCTTGTAGGTTTTCAGAGGAAGATATTTGAACATCTTCTCTTGGTTGAAAACATACTTACCAAAGTACTCTGACGGACGCTCTGTGGGCGCCTTAACTTCGACAGGGCGTTTCTTGAACGCCTCTTCTACTACTTTAAAACGAAGGTTGCTCATGTTTGTGAGTTTGTTTTAAAAGTTAAGAGAATGCTTGCTTATAGATGATTGTGCTGCGCAATCTCTTAGGTCTTTATTGTTAGTTTTTGGTCTATTGTTTTTTTGTGGATAGTATTTTTGCTTGCTGTTACTTTTTCATCCAGGCCTTCAATCTGGCCATAGCCTCTTCACAGTCCTCACGATTGCCAAAAGCGGTGAGGCGGATGAAGCCTTCACCTGCGGGGCCGAATCCAACTCCGGGAGTGCTTACTACATTGATTTCGGTGAGAAGTTGCTCGAAGAATTGCCAACTACCTACACCTTCGGGAGTTTTAAGCCAAATGTAGGGGGCGTCAACACCACCATACACTTTCATTCCCACTTCAGTCAAGGCTTCGCGCATGATGCGGGCATTGGTCATGTAATAGTCAATCGTTTCGCGAATTTCGCGTTTGCCCTCTTCAGAATAGATAGCCTCCGCTGCACGCTGCACGATGTAAGCTGTGCCATTGAATTTGGTGCATTGACGGCGATTCCATAACTGGTTAAGTTGAACCTCTTCACCGCTTTGACTCTTGAAGGTGAGTTCTTTGGGGACTACGGTGTAGCCACAACGCAAGCCTGTGAAACCTGCCGTTTTAGAATAAGAGTGAAATTCTACAGCACATTTCTTTGCACCCTCAATCTCGTAGATGGAGTGGGGTACTCCCTCTTGAGTGATGTAGGCTTCGTAGGCTGCATCGTAGAGTAGCAGACTCTTATTCTTTAATGCATAGTCCACCCACTTCTCCAACTCCTCTCGTTGCAATGTGGTACCCGTTGGGTTGTTGGGGTAGCAAAGGTAAATCATGTCAGTGGGATGGTCGGGGAGTTGAGGGATAAAATCGTTCTCGGCGGTGCACGGACAATAGGTGATCTTGCTCCAAGAACCTTCAGCGAACTCTCCTGCACGACCGCCCATCACGTTCGAGTCAATGTAAACGGGATAGATAGGGTCTGTTACGCAAATGCTATTATCTTTTCCGAGAATGTCTCCAAAATTTCCTGTGTCGCTTTTTGCTCCATCATTAATAAAAATTTCGTCTGTATCGATTTCAATGCCGCGAGGCGCAAAGTCGTTTTCAACGATGGCCTTACGTAGAAATTCGTAGCCGTGTTCGGGGCCATATCCTCGGAAAGTGCTTGAATTGGCCATCTCATCAACGGCAGCATGTAGGGCTTTTATCACTGCTGGAGCCAAGGGGCGAGTTACATCACCAATGCCCAAACGAATGATTTTTGCCTCAGGGTGTGCCTCTTTGTAAGCAGCTACCTTTTGGGCTATGTCGGCGAACAAGTAGTTCTTTTGTAGTTTTAGAAAATTCTCGTTTATTGTTGTCATTTTGATTAATTGTTTTTGTGCTTAAAGTTTGAGCCTAAGTGAATGTGTGAAATGTGATTTCCTCTAAAATCTCTCACTTGGGATAAAAGCGTTACCCCTCTCTCTTCTATCATGAGTTGATGAGTGGAAGAGAGAGAGGCAACTTATGTTATTCATCTAATTCAATTTTACCGTCGAACACTTTGGTAGCAGGGCCAGTCATTAACACTCGTTCGTCTGCGTCGGACCAATGAATGTGCAGTGTGCCGCCATCCATCACAATGTCGCTTTCTCGTCCCGCACGGTGAGTTAGCGCTGCCGCAACAGCGGTTGCACAAGCGCCCGTACCACATGCCATAGTGATGCCCGAACCGCGTTCCCACACTCGCATACGAATGCTTCCATCGGCTTTTACCGTGGCAAATTCTATGTTGCATCGTTCGGGAAAGATTTCTGCAAACTCTAGGGTTGGACCATTCTTCGCTACATCGAATGTTTCGACATCGTCTACAAAGACCACGAAATGTGGATTACCCATAGATACAAAAGTACCCACGTATTCCTCACCTGTTGTGCTTTTAACTGCACCTTCTGTTAACGACCCGTCTGTCGTGGCCAATTGAGATGGTACTGCTAAATGAGGCTCGTCCATATCCACTGTGACGGAGTTTACTTTGTTAGATTCGTCAACATTCAACTTTAGTATTTTAATGCCGGAAAGAGTGGAAAGTTTAATTTCCGTCTTTGTGGTAAGGCCGTATTCATAAAGATATTTGCCGATGCAACGAGAAGCATTGCCGCACATGCGTGCTTCCGATCCATCATTGTTGAATATGCGCATTGAGAAATCGGCACCCTCTGCTCCTTCTCCAATCAGTACTAATCCGTCGCTACCTATACCTTTGTGACGGTCGCTCCATATTTCGGAAACTTGTTCGGGGTGGGTAATGCTATATTTTAGTGTGTTGACATAGATGTAATCATTGCCAGCACCATGCATTTTTGTAAATTCGATTTCTTTGTGCATATTGGGTTGCGCTAGTTGAGAAGCACTCCTTATTATATATAGGTGTATTTTGTAAGGATTTTGCTCTTTGTTTCTTTAAAACTGATGCAAAGGTATAACTTTTCATTTAAACACCACTTATTTTTGAGCAAAAATCTTTTTTATTCATTTAATTTATTCCTTTTTTCTATTTTATTTAACAAAGAATGTGCATAATGTATTGTAAAATTACTTTTATGCTTCAAAAGGAAAGCTATTGCGACTTTATTCGAATCTTTGTATCTTTGCGGTAAGAAAATCTATGCAATATGATAACGTTATATCTAGTAAGACATGGGGAAACGGAAGAAAATGTGCAACAAATTTTGCAGGGACATCTGCCTGGTCATTTAACTTCGGAAGGTAAGTTGCAAGCAGCGCAAGCGAGGGAAC
>CAVKKI010000099.1:5587-9373 GCA_963656725.1 Oribacterium sp.
ACGAGCGATCTTCAGCGCACATTGGATACGGCTAACATAATAAATCAAATGTTCTGTTTGTCGATATATTCTACGAAGCTATTGCGTGAAAGAGATTGGGGAAGTGCTACGGGGTGTTTGATTAAAGACGTAAAAGAGAAGGGAGTACCAGAGGATGCAGAAGCACTACACATTATGTATCAGCGAGCAGAGAAATGCTTGGAATATATAAAGGAAAAATTTAATGAAATGACATTAATCGTTGTAAGTCATGGACTTTTCTTGCGTGTATTGCAAGCGGTTGTTCTAGGATGCGATAAATCGCAAGTGCCAAGAATGGAAAACGCTGAAATAAGAAAAATGGAGTTGGAAGACTTCTCTTGTAGAGGTAAAATAATGAGCGAAGAAATCTCAGCTTCTTAGTTGAAACAATTCAAAGGAGGAGATGTTTTTTTTGCGTTATAGGATTTTGGCATTTTGTTCTCGATAGCGCCCAGGAGTTACCCCTTCGTATCGTTTGAACACCTTTATCAAAGCCGAAGCGTCATTGAATCCTGATTTATAGGCTATGTCTGAGATGGTTAGGTTATCGTTAGTCACTAATTCTTGCTTTACATATTCAATGCGCAACCCATTGATGTAGTTGTTGAAATTTTGGTGTAAGTTGTGATTAAGAAAATCGGAAAGCGAACGCTCGCTTACTTCAAGAGCATTGGCTAGGTCTGTTAAGCATAATCCTTCAGATAAAAAAGGATAAGGTCGAGTGGAGCACCATTTGTTTAATTTCTGTGCCACATTTTCTCTATCCTCTTTTTCCTTATCTTTTATTTCGTCTTTATTTTCTTGTTTGGTAGGGCGTATTCCTTCCATTAGAGAGTTTGTAATGCTCTCTAAAAACGCGGTGGGACTAACGTCTGCCTCGCTAGTGCTGAAAGCGCCTGAGGTTTTGTCGTAATAATACTCGGTGTTGAATACGATGAAAGAGTAGACCACTAACATCACAGTGATGGCTGCGGCCATCAATAAGTAGCCGTTCTGAAATTGACTTGTATTTGAAAATACGTGGTATTCGGAGGCGGATAGAGTGAGGTTGAGCAGACTCGTAATGCAAAATAACATATAGCCACCTACTACGAGCCATCGGTATCTCGATTTTACGTTTTCCACTAAAGAACTCTCAGCGTAGTAATTGTCCAAATTTTTCTTGAAGCGTTGGCTATAGAGGAATACGCTGAGCACAAGATATAAATGTCCGATGAAAGCTAGTCCATAGAGCAAAAAACTTAAATTTTTGGCGATATTGCTTTGAACGTAGAATACGTAGCTAGACAAACTAGAGTCTCCTTGATTGTTGGAGTAGATATAAACCAAATAGCTACTCAGTCCTACAATAATTAAGGGTACTGTTAAAAGCGCTCTTTTCCATCCAAGCATTTGAGGGGCATGAAGCATCTTTCTCACAGCGCGCGAGAATAGGTAGTAGGCAAAATAATAGTAGAAAGGAGCTATGTAACAGTTGGCGATGAATGTATTGTTGTAAGTAATGCCAAAATACAAACATTGGCAGAACACGATGGCATAAAAGAACATGCTAGCTGCCAAGTGTCTTTTCACACTCTTATATTCGTTGCCTTGACCTCTTGGTTTTAAAAATAGCGACATCATTCCGAGCAATACCACAATGGTAACGCAACACGTATAAATGGTATACTCAGCAACTGTCATATTAATTAGGGGTTAAGACACGAATTTTGGTTTAAGCGTAGCTTTTATACTGCAAAGATAACTTTTATTTTCGAAAAGAAGATTTTATCGCATCATTTACTTTACTGATTTTTTTGTGAGGTTCGAATGCTAAAAACCATCCGCATTAACAAATTGTTTCGTTCTCTTTTTATATAATAGCAAAAAAGTTGCTATCAATCTCTTTAAATCGTTGTTTATTTCATCGTGCTTCAGTTGGTGCTCGCACGGCTTTCAGTTGGTGCACGTGTTACCTTCAGTTGGTGCTCGCACGACCATCAATTGGTGTACGCCCATCTAGACAATGGGTATAACATGATTAATTGGCATATTATGCGGTGTTTTGCGTCAAGAAGTATGTATTGTTTCGTTTAAGGGGCGCACATGTTGTAACATAGAAATAAATGTTGAAGAAGGGAGAAAAAGAAACGTAAGTTCTGGTGATTCTGTGATTTAAAACGGTTTGATGCTGTTTTTGTTTACAAAATAAAGGAAATAATGAGTAAACTTACACAAAATGCGCTATCTTTGTATGAGATAAGTTGCATCTCAGCATAATATTCAAGCAAGCTTGATATTCTGCGTTCGATTTGCATTATCTTTGTATAAGATAAGCTGCATCTCAGCATAATATCCAAGCAAGCTTGATATTCTGTATTCGATTTGCATTATCTTTGTGCCCTAAAACAAAAAAAAGAAGAAAATATGCTCCAATCAGAAGAACGATATATTAGTTTGCTCACCGATTTTGGTTTTAAACGCATTTTTGGCACAGAGCTAAATAAGGACTTGCTCATTAACTTCTTGAATTCTCTTTTTGAGGGAGAACAAGTGATTACTGATGTGCGTTATTTGAATAGCGAACATGTGGGAGATGTCTATTCCGAGCGTAAGGCCATTTTCGATGTATATTGTGAGAATGAACGAGGTGAGAGATTCATTGTGGAAATGCAAAATGCGTTTCAGCAGTATTTTAAAGACCGTTCGTTGTTCTATTCCACCTTTCCCATTCGTGAACAAGCCCCGAAAATGTCTGAGTGGAATTTCAAGCTGGAACACGTCTATGTTATAGCTCTGCTCAATTTTGATATGAAAGAGGAGTCTTTTTCTCCAGAAAAAATTTGCCATGACGTGACTTTACGTGATGGCGACACTCATCGGGTGTTTATAGACAAATTGAGATTTAAGTATGTGGAGATTGCTAAGTTTAACAAGACGGAGAATGAACTAGTGACGCTTTTTGATAAATGGCTTTTTGTGTTGCGCAATTTATCTCGTCTTGACAATCAGCCAGCGGCGCTGAAAGAGAAGGTGTTTTCGCGCGTTTTTAAAGCCTCCGAAATTGCTCGCTTTACTCCCTCGGAATATCATGAGTATGAAGATAGCCTTAAGGCTTATCGTGATCTTAAAAACTCTTTAGATACAGCTCTTATGCAGGGCGAGGAGAAAGGTCGTGCAGAGGGGTTGGAAGAAGGGTTGGCTAAAGGTCGTGCGGAAGGCCGTGCTGAGGAACGTATGAAACTTGCCAAATCCATGTTGGCTCAAGGGATTCCTGTTGAGACTGTTATGAAAATCACAGAACTTGATGCAGACGAAATTATTTCCAACTTTCGGGAATAGAAATGCTTGATGGATTTCTTCTTTATGGATTCATGCAAATAATTATCAAGCAAATTGAAAAGATATTTCGTGATTTTGTTGCAATGTAAGCTTTATTATAATGAATGCGTGAATTTTTGCTTGCATTGAATATTGGACAATAATCACTTTTTAGGTAAGAGAAAATAAGATTGTGTCGTTGTTTCTTTATATTTTTGCATCAAAATGCGCAAGAAGTAGACATCTTTTTGTATTTCTTCTAGCCGAATAATAATGAAAAAGCGTTGAAGTGTTACTTAAGAAAGTGTAGCGAAACGCGTTGATATATAGAATGTAAATGAAAATCTTATTTTTATCAGCCTTGTTAGGCGTTCTTCCTTTTTCAGCATATGCAGAGAATGTTGCCGCTGATTACAACGATTCCTATTCCAATTTAGATTACGAAACAGAAGGGTATACAATTAC
>CAVKKI010000100.1:0-565 GCA_963656725.1 Oribacterium sp.
GTGTACCCTTCCGCAAGCACCGCTACGATGGATTTAAAACCCACGCTATTAATTCAGAGAGCATCGTGTTCTTTGGAAATAGCATTACCAACATGCATGAATGGTGGGAAGCCTTTGGTAATCCTAAAATTGTGAATCGAGGTGTGAATGGGGCTGAAACTCCCATTATGCTCGAGCATTTTGAAACCATCTTGGCGGGGCATCCGGCTAAGGTGTTTCTTATGATGGGAACCAATGACCTAGGTACAAATGGCATGAATAGTCCTGCTTTCGTGGCTAAGAATGTGCGCACGGCCGTGAAACGTTTGAAAAAAGAAAGTCCCACCACGAAGATCTATGTTCAGAGCATATTGCCCTGTACAAGCAATGGCATTAAAAACGTAAATGATGTGCCGATTGCTAACGATAGCTTAAAGAAAATTTGTAGTGAGTTTTCTGATGTAACATACATAGATCTTTATGATGACCTAAAGGGAATAGCTTCGCAAACAATCTCCTACGATGGCACACATCTAACTATGGCGGGGTATCGCATTTGGTGTAAAAAAATTGCCCAATATATTGG
>CAVKKI010000100.1:575-4994 GCA_963656725.1 Oribacterium sp.
ATATATTGGTACGGATGCCACTTGTGTTTATCCTGACACTGCGACTGACCAGAATGGGGGCTTAAGCGGAATTGCCGGTATGCGTAACACTTACTTCGCGGGTTATCCTATCACTGCCGACGATATACTCGTTTTAGGTGATGATGGAAACGATTGGCATGAATTGCTAAATTCCTCGCATGTAAAGCAACGTGGCGGTAGCTGGGGATATCAAGGCATTGATTTAGGCACGATGAAGTCCATGTTGAAGAACATTTTCAAAGGGCGTGCAGACAACAAAGAGCCTAAAATGGTGTGCGTCACTCTTGGTTATAAGGAAGCAGCAAATAAAACGGACTCCACTCAATTTATAGCATCCTATAAATCGGTTGTTGATTCGATTCGTTCACTTGCTCCTAATACCCTCATAAAACTCTTTGCAGTTTACCCATCGAACACTGCAGACATCAACACCCTCTACACAACGAAGTACAATGCCGGCATCAAAGCCTTAGCTTCCACTATGACAAATGTTGAATTCGTAGAAGGTTCTTACACTAGCTTGGTAAAGAATGGCGTAATTAATAGTGATTATTTCACCAATGGCTATATGACGGGTAAAGGCTATGCTAAACTATCGCAAGCATTTGCCACGGCTATTGGTAATGGCACGGTCGCTACCACTGATGCTGAGGCTGCAGCTCGTATTGCCACCTTCGATGCACGCACAGCTCTTTATGCAGCTATCGGCACAGCTGAAAATCTACCCATTGGCAATGGAGTGGGGCAATATAGTAAAGAAAATGTAGCTAGCATGCTCGATTCCATAGAAAGTGGATATGCATTATTAGCCAAAACAAATGTGGCAGACTCTCAACTCTCAGCGAAGGCCGCAACTTATCAAGCAGTTGTGAATTCTATTCTGCCTAAAATCAATTTACCTCTTATTTCCACTAATGAAACGGAACATTGGTATCAACTTTACACCCCTAATCGTGGAGGTAAATACATGACGTCGCAAGGGAGTGGTAAACAATTAATAGGTGGATTAAACACGAAGTATGCTAATACAATGTGGAAGTTTGTCAAGCGAAGTGATAACACCTATAATATTATAAATCGTGCCGATAGTTCCTTTATTAGTCCTTCAGCTTCTTATAACACGGCAATCTCTACAGTTGCCGATGAACCTTCTGCAGGTTGGACGCTTAGTTATGCCAATGCCTCAGGCACGTTTATCATCTCTAGTGGTACGGTTGAATTAAACCAAACTAATAATTCCGCTATCTATAATTGGAGTAGCGCACAGAATGGCGCCGATCGCTCAGACACTGGATGTCAGTTCGCCATTGTGGATGCTCCTGAGGTAGAAGAGGCTCCTAATTTCAAGGGTGATGTGACCATATCACTCGGAACAGGAGCGTATGCCAATGCTTCGGCCACCTACAACAAACTTTGGACTAGTACACGCTCAAATCCTCAAATAACCTTCTCTTGTCCTGCTAACAACATGGCTAAGGACGGCACGAATCTTGTGCTTAATTCTGGTCAGTCTAAGTCGAGTGTTTACACGATTGATGCAGGCTCAGGCTATATCATCACGGGGTACACTTTTAAGTATGTAAATTCTTCAACTACGGGAACATCTAATGCCAAGACTCTGACCGTGTCGGGGACTACTTATTCCACCTCTAGCACAGAGCAAACGTTGAATGTTGAGAAACTAAGTGCGCAAACCGCATCATTCACCCTTAGTGGCAATAATGAGCCTGTTATTTTAAAGGATTTTGTGGTACACGTGCAAAGTGCGAACTATGATTCAACTGATACCCCCGAGGGGATAAAGGTTGCCATTAGCACAGGTGCCTTTAACAATGCAGGAGCAAACTTTCACTCACAATGGACCAGTACGGCTACAGACCCACAACTCACCCTTTCGTGCGGCTATAACAATATGGCTTCGAATGGTGACAATCTAACCCTCTACGTGGGTTCTATGTCCACCACCTGTACCTACAAGTTAACCGCTCCCTCTGGTTATGTAGTTACGGGCTATCAATTCGATTTTTCTAACGTTACAGGGAACACCACCACTTTAACGCTTAAGGTGGGTGACACCGCATTTTCCACTTCTTCTGAAGTGCAACACGCGTCTTTAAAAGGCTTAAATAAGCGCACGGCAGAGTTCACTCTTTCTGGTGCGAACAAAGGCATAGAGGTAAGCAATTTCTATGTAACAATAGAAAAGGTGGATGTTCCTGAAGAGGCTCAAACCAATCTCTTCATCTACGACACTTCGAAAAGCAACTATCAGGTGGTTTATCGCATACCAGCTATTGCACAGGCAAAGAACGGCACCCTCGTGGCTGTGGCCGACTATCGCTATTCGGGTGGGGATATAGGCTCTGGCAAACTTGATTTACGTTATGCTTACTCCTTGAACAATGGCGAAACTTGGACCGAACCTAAAACGCTTGTTTCATGTGAAAAATACACCGACACAAGTGTGTTGATGAACACGGGCTTTGGCGATCCTTGCATTGTGGCCGATAAAGAAAGCAATCGTGTTTTGTTGCTTTCATGTTCGGGCAATGTGATGTTCTACAACGGCACTCGTCAGAAGCACCAAGCCATTGCTCGCTTCTATAGTGAGGATGGGGGACAAACCTGGGGCGCCCCCGAGGACATTTCCGAGTCTATTTATTCGCAGTTTGACACTTGCCAAATCGGAACGGCCAAAAGCATGTTCGTTGGGTCTGGCCGTATATTCCAAAGCAGCACTGTGAAAGTGGGTAGTGCTTATCGATTGTATTGTTCGGTGCTTTTTAAAGATGTGAACAACGTAAATAAAAACTATGTGCTTTATTCTGACGACTTTGGCGGTTCTTGGAACGTGCTGGGTGGGGTAAACGTAGCTCCTATCCCTTCGGGAGCCGATGAGCCTAAGACCGAAGAATTGCCTGATGGCTCTATTATTTGCTCCTCTCGAGTATATGGCGGTCGCTATTACAATGTGTTCCATTTCACGAATAGCGAAAAAGCCGAGGGTTGTTGGGGAAGCATGGCTTTCTCTGGCGCTAGCAATAAGGGCGTAACAGCAGCCAACAATTCCTGCAATGGCGAGGTGATGATTGTTCCTGCTCAGCGCAAGAAAGATGGCGCAGACGTGTACTTGTTGCTTCAGTCAGTGCCCCTAGGCGACGGACGAAGCAATGTGGGCATTTATTACAAGGAATTGGCTTCGCTGGCTGATTTCGTAAATGCCGACTCTTTAGCTAAGAATTGGGATGGATGCCATCAAGCAAGTTACATAGGTTCGGCCTATTCCACTATGGCTTGGCAAAACAACAACACGCTTGCCTTCCTTTATGAAGAAAGCACCTTTGGCGGTGATTACACCATTGTTTATAAAAACTATAGCCTAGAAGCCCTTACCGACAGCGCCTATTGCTTTAAATCGGATGTTGACCGCATGGCCATTACGAAGAAAGATGCTGAAGTCATTGTAAACAGCATCAACCGTAATAGTGGTGAATTGGTGGGTAATTATGATAAGAATGCTACCAATGAGGTAAAGAATGCTTATGAGCAATTTGAAAAGAATGCTACGAAAAACAATTATGAGGCTTTGAATCAAGCCGTTGAGAACGTGCCTGTTATCCAGCTAACGAATCGTGTGATGTATCGGATCTATAACACTGCTCGTGGTGGTAAAAAATATCTTTCAGCATCCACCAATGGGTTGAGTGTAAAAGATCTTGATGAGAATGACGAATCCTTGCTATTCTCTTTCCTTAAGAACGATTCTACGGGCCTATGGAACATCTACAATGCGAAGGCAGACCTTTACGTGGGAAACACTCCAGCTGTTTACAACACGGTTCCATTGGTTGCTAAACAAGATTTGGCTGCTCTCTATCGCATCAACTCGAAAGTAAATGGTGAAAGTGTGTTCATTTGTTCTAATCCCGCGAATGGCACCTATCCGGCCATTCACTTAGACGGAAGTTTGAAACTCGTGCCTTGGACATCAGATGCCACAGCATCGCAGTGGTTTATTGAACCAACCGACATTAAAACCTCTGTTGAGAGCCTTTCTAGTTTCGTTTCACCGAAAAATGATGCGATTTACGATCTGCAAGGTCGTAGAGTGAAGGAGGCTGTGAAAGGCGTGTTTATTATAAATGGCAAGAAAAAGATGGTAAGATAAGTTCTCCTAAAGTTCCCCCCCCCCTAGAAAAAAGAAAATTCCCCCTTAACATTTCCAAACTTCTTCTTTTTTAGTTTTACTGCAAATAATTATCAAAAAAGTTGTCGGGGGGGGTAAAAATTGTAAATTTGCCGCATTGCAAGTTGTTTGCAATGCGGCAATTGCATTTAATAAGCCTTAATATCACAAACAATGAACAACAATTATCAAAAGCATGTGCTGTTGCGAAG
>CAVKKI010000100.1:5371-9157 GCA_963656725.1 Oribacterium sp.
TGATGCTCACCGACGACACTCGCCTTGAAGCAGGCATGGTGGTAGCTCCCGAAACGGGACTGATTCTTAAGAATGAAGGCGATATTTTATTTGCTTTCTCTAATTCAACTTTCTCCTCAAACATTAGCAGCGCATTAAGTGGCTCATCGTTCACCACTTCAAACCCCTCTCTCAGTGGGCAAACCATTTACACCTTAGGCCACGCCTCCGACGATGCTTCGCTCTTTGGCTTCTTCAAATATGTCGGTGCTACACTAGCCGCTGGTAAGGCCTACTTTGTTGCCACCGATGCTCAAAGCAATGCCCAAGCGTTTGTGCCCTTTAGTTTTGGCGATGAAGTCACAGCTGTTCACGATGCTTCCACATCCTCTTCCACTTTGTGCGATGGTAAATATCTTGAGAAAAATAGGGTAGTAATCGTGAAAGGTGGACAGAAATATAATGTTAGCGGCAATCGCATTCGTTAGTTACCTCATTAGTTCTTATAGATATGAAACACGAATATACACATCCCACTTCCACCATGCTTGCTCTAGCTCCTTGCTCCATGCTTGCTGCCTCTTTTGCTCCCAATAACGAACACGAAACCATTGAACAATATTCTGCCGAAAAGCAGTTTAATGTTGATTTCGAAGATGCTGACGAATGGGAGTGGTAGCAATCCGCCTTTTCTCAAACAATTTCAATATTTACACATAAAACATTCTAACATGAAAAAGATATTTTATCTCCTACTCCTTCTCTTTAGTTGTGTTTCTGCTCAAGCACAAGATGTCAAAATATACAAGAACGGAACACTCGTGAGTACTTATACTAATGGAGGTGGTATTAATTATAAAATTGTGCTAAGCAAAAGTAATTTCCCTGGTGATGGAAAAACGCATGAGGTAGTAGATTTAGGTCTTTCGGTAAAGTGGGCTACTTGCAATATTGGTGCTGAAACAGCTTATGAAACTGGTGATTATTTCGCTTGGGGTGAAACATCTACGAGGAGTGATCTTCAGTGGAAAAACTATAATTATGCTATATTCTCTGAAAATCATAATTATAATAGCAGCCCATACCCTGATGATTTTACCAAATATAACTCAACTGATGGAAAAACAATTTTAGATTCCGAAGATGATGCAGCTACTGTGAATTGGGGCTCAGATTTCCGTATACCAACGCATGAGGAATTTGCAGAGTTATTTGAAAAGTGTACTTGGACTTGGGATTCCACTAATAATGGTTATTGGGTAGCGGGTTCTAACGGCAATAGCATTTTTCTTCCAGTGACGGGTGTTCGTAACGGCACTAGTTTCAGTTCCTATTCGATGGATGACGGCTATTATATGTCAAGCACGCTTCGTAGCGTAATAATGGCATACACTCCTTGTTTTGATCTTTATTATGGAAAAAGATACTTTTCTCCCAATCGTATCAATGATCGCTTTGCAGGTTATTGTGTTCGTCCTGTTACTGAAAACTAGAAATTTCTTTTTTGCGTATTTAGAGCGATTTTCGTTTTACTTGCGCTGAGAATGAATCCTAAATAGAAATGTAAGCCTCCATAATCTTTTCTCGGATTATGGAGGCTTTGTATTGGATGTTAGGCGGTTGTTGCAATTCTTGCAATAACCACCATTTTTTGTTACAACCTTTCTTTTTTGTGTGAACTGTTGCATTTATAGCAATGGTTGGCAGTGTTATTGTTTTCTTCTCAACTCTTCTATCAAGTCATTTACGATATACGTATCGCTCATTAGATGTAGGCCCAGATCTTTGTTGTGAAGCATTTGGCAGACATCAGAGTCGTAGAAAATTTGCAATGCTCTGTCGGTCGATATATGTAGTGTGTCAGCCAATTGTTCTATGATACGCGCTATTTTATTCCATAATAAGAAGTATAACATAACTAAAGTTTTTCGTAAGATTTGAATTGCAAACACTTGTCTACTATCTCTTGATTTAATATGCACACCTGATGGTTGGGTTTGTGGTAAATCAATTGGCGGAGAGTATGCTCTACATCTGCATAACCGTTAATATAGGCTTCTATGGCATCAATGACACGATCGTCGGCAATGCCGCCTTCAACAATATCAAACCCTCTCCAAGGCTGTTTCCCTTTTCTGCTATCAACAATAAAATTGAGCCATTCCTCATCGTAAACTTCAAATTGTTTTATCTTGCAGTTCTGTGGGCGAGTGAACTCATAAACATTCACTATGGCTTGTTGGGCTTTTCTGATGGTTTTGATACGGGCTGCCCATTGGAAGGCTTGATCATATAATGGCGTGAGATAAAAGCCAGGACCGAAATCAAAGTCTTTTCTGCCAATGTTTACCAATGGCTGCTCTACAATGACATTAGAGCCGTGATATAAAGTTTGCTTTTCCATTATTCTTCCTTCTCCCAATTTTTAAGAGCTTCAACCACATCATTTGCTACGGCTTCACGACTTTCAGTGTGCAATGTGTCGTAGCAATCTTGAATGAGACTTTTTATTAGTCCCACCTTATCCAATCGCCTTCTCATTTCCCATGGTGTTATTCCCATTTTTTGTGCCGAGGCTTCAATCGCCAACACCGTAAAGCAAAGGCGATTGAACTCTGGCGAACCTTTCAATAATTTTTCTCTATCCTCCATACATATACATAGTGTGTGAATCGTATTTGAATGCAAATATATGGATTATTCTTGGGTGTTCTATCTGAATTAGACTAAAAATATAGGTTTTAAATAGATGCATTCAAAAAAAATCCTCCATTATCCCCAAAGGGAAAATGGAGGAGAAATTTATGTAATTATCTGAAAAAACAGATGATTACTTCTTGTTAAGAGCGAGGTCAACCTTTACGGCGCAAGCTACGGAGCAACCTACCATGGGGTTGTTACCGATGCCGAGGAAGCCCATCATCTCAACGTGTGCGGGCACTGAAGAAGAACCTGCAAATTGAGCGTCAGAGTGCATACGGCCCATAGTGTCGGTCATACGGTCGGCAAGCCTTTTCTGCCTCGCTTTATCCTTTGTCCATAATCCGTTGTAAACCAATAGCATATTTCAGCTTTTCAGTCTTCGGAGTTAATATTTAAAAGAACTATTTTCGGACAGTTGGCATCATCTTGTACCAATAACGCCTAAATCCGAGTGCAAAATTACTATAATTATCTGAGTTTAGAGAAAGCCTACCCCATATATAATAAGGTGTAGCAATATACATTTGAGTGGTTATTGCATTTTTTTGCAACTACCAACGATATCATTGCTTTCCTCTTAGCTCTTCTATCAAGTCGTTTACAATATAAGTATCACTCATCAGATGCAGACCAAGCTCTTTGTCATGTAGCATTTGGCAGACATCGGAATCATAGAATATCTGTAATGCTCGGTCAGTTGATATATGCAGTGTATCGGCTAACAGCTTTATGATACGAGCTATTTTATTCCACAATAAGAAATCCAACATAACTATTCTTCTCTTTCCCAATTTTTAAGAGCCTCGACCACATCATTTGCTACGGCTTCACGACTTTCTGTATGCAGCGTGTCGTAGCAATCCTGTATGAGACTCTTGATTAGCCCCACCTTATCCAACCGCCTTCTCATTTCAGACGGCGATATGCCCATCTTTTGTGCAGAAGCCTCGATAGCCAACACCGTAAAGCATAGGCGGTCGAACTCTGGTGAACTTTTCAATAACAGTTCTCTATCCTCCATATATTATAATAATGTACGGTTTAACAACTCGGAGACATCCACTTTCAGGAGTTTGGCTATAGCATCAAGAGTATAAATGTCAG
>CAVKKI010000101.1:0-9076 GCA_963656725.1 Oribacterium sp.
ACAAAGTTAATATTTTTATTCTACATAATCTTTAAATTGCTAAAAGTAATCAATAAAATAATATTAACGACAATGGAGACAACATACTTTCCTGCTTAATAAGGCCGGGCTGAAAGCCCAATGCTTGCACCTAGCCCAGGGCAAGCGAAGCGGCGCTCTGGGTAAATCGCTAGCGAAAACGTCGCTCTGAAAGAGCAAAAGCATAACTACGCTAGCGCACGTGCTTCTAGCAATGCTTTTGCTCTTTCAGAGCGTGCTTTTCTACTCAACTGTAACCCAGGGTGCCGCTCCGCCTGCCCTGGGCTGGGTGCATACATTGGGCTTTCAGCCCGCCCTTATTAAGTAAGTAAGCAAGAATAAAAAATATTCTCCTCTTTTTGCAAATCCTTGTAAATTAGGTGTTTTTTATCAACAATATGCGAAAAAATGGTGCAAATTCATCGAATTACCAAAATGTTTAACCCTAAAACCTATAAAATTACCGAAATGTTTTGTTATCATCCCCTCTTTTTCCTATTGTTTACTTCTTGTTCAAAGCCGAACTTTGCAAACAATGTTTTAACGCTTTCAAAAGAGAAATCTTCTCTATTTATGCCATTCCATGATTGGCTTTGTGGTTATTTTTAAACCGTGTTTCAGATCACCGTACACCGACCGATGGACGAGCGTACACCGACCGATATACGATTGTACAACGGTCGGTGTACGATCGTATACCGACCGATGTACGGTGACCATGTTCGCAGTTTAAGCAAAGCATAAAGCGCTTGATGCAATTTTTTAAAGCTATGTTATAAAAGCGCGCCCTTTGTGATGAGGCTTTTCTTCATTTCTTTCCTTCATTCTTCAACATTTGCACGTTTTCTGGCTTTGCCGATGCGGGCCGCCTCGCCCCCACTGACCTTTAGCCACGGCTCAATAAAGAATTTTGTGAGTAGTAATCTTCTCTCACTATTATTTTTACTACTTTTGCATTAAATTTGGCTTTGCGCCCCGAAGTGGGGTGGGTAGTTATTCAACGTGCGAAATAAAAATATGCCTGAACCCAAAATTTCTCTAATCACAGTTACTTATAATAGTGCCGACACGCTAGTTGACACGTTGAATAGTGTATTGCTTCAAACCTATTCGAATGTGGAATACATTGTTGTTGACGGAAACTCCTCTGACAACACGCCTAGCCTTATGGAGAATTATAAAGAGCGTTTCGGCAAAAAACTAATTTACATTCGCGAGGCCGACAAGGGCCTATACGATGCCATGAATAAGGGCATTAAGAGAGCCACGGGCGAGGTGGTGGGTTTTTTAAATTCTGACGACTTTTTCACTCGAAAGGATATTTTGGAAACAATTGCCCAAAAATTCGAGCAAGCCCCCTCGCTTGATGCGTTGTATGGCGATGTGCATTATGTTGACCCAGAGAATGTAACGAAAGAGGTGCGCTATTATTCGTCTCGTTTTTTCAGGCCTCGCCTAATGCGTTTAGGCTTTATGCCTGCTCACCCTTCGTTTTATTGCAAAAAGTCTGTTTACGAGCAATTTGGATGTTTCAGAACAGACTATCGCATTGCGGCCGATTTTGAGATATTGCTCCGTTTCATCTTCATTCATCGCATCAAAACACTCTACCTGCCCATCGATTTTGTCACGATGCGAGCGGGCGGCCTTTCAACTTCTGGATGGAAAAGTCATAAAAACATTATGAAAGATCACCATCGGGCTTTAAAGGAGAATCACGTCAAGTCTTCTTATTTCTTGATGAGTTTTAGATACTTCTATAAGGCTTTAGAAG
This sequence comes from Oribacterium sp., assembly GCA_963656725.1. Classification (GTDB taxonomy): domain Bacteria; phylum Bacteroidota; class Bacteroidia; order Bacteroidales; family Bacteroidaceae; genus Alloprevotella. The sequence continues at coordinate 1,793 of CAVKKI010000101.1, forward strand.
TTCTTATTTATAGAGTGAAATCAATTGCGAGGTAAAAGAAATTAAAGGGCACAGACTTTTCATTTAAGGGCGATTGAAAAATCGTGCAAGGTGAATGCAATGCATTGCCTACGAGGCAAAAGCAATTCTCACACACACTCCTTAAAATTCATTGCTTTTTCACTAGAAAAGATTGGATATGTTGCCGAATTTTAGGAAATTTGCACAGAATTTTTTAAGCCATTTCAACACAATTATTTATACCCCCTATTATGACAACATTAACCACTCTGATTGTAGCCGTTTTTGTGGTGGGCTATTTCCTCATTGCTGTAGAGAGTCTCACAAAGATTAATAAAGCTGCCATCGCCCTGCTTATGTTTGTGGGTTGCTGGACCCTCTTTATGTTCGACCCCGCACAGTATCTCACCTCTATCGTGGCCGACAAACTGCCGCAAGCCGTAAACGACTTGATTGAGCACCACTTAGGCAGCACGGCCACCACCTTGTTTTTCTTGATGGGCGCCATGACCATTGTGGAGCTAGTGGACCAAAACGGTGGTTTCAACTTTGTGCGCGACCTAATGAGCACACGCAGCAAGCGCAGCCTGCTTTGGCGCATTGCTTTCATGACCTTCGTGCTCTCGGCCATTCTCGACAATCTCACCACGAGCATTGTGATGATCATGATTTTGCGCAAACTCGTGCACGACCACAAAGACCGCATCATCTATGCCTCGCTCGTGATTATAGCCGCCAATTCGGGCGGTGCCTTCTCGCCCATTGGCGATGTCACCACCATTATGCTTTGGAACAAGAGCCTCATCACAGCCGCTGGCGTGATTAAGGAAATATTGCTGCCCTCTATCGTGTCAATGGTTATTCCCGCCTTCATTATGCAATACATGCTCAAGGGCGAACTGCCTGAAGAGAAAGGCGCTTCGCAGGCGCAATTGGCGGGCGAGCTCACCACACGTCAACGCAAAACGGTGTTCTTCCTCGGGGTGGGTGGCCTCATTTTCGTGCCCATCTTCAAGAGCCTCACTCACCTGCCCCCGTTTGTGGGCATTTTGCTCGTGTTGGGCTTGCTCTGGACGGTTACTGAAATTTTCTATCGCCACCTGGGCCACGCCGAAGAGAAGGGCGCCATGCAGAAGCGCGTCACCAACATGCTTTCGCGCATCGACATGGGCACCATCCTCTTCTTCCTTGGCATTCTGATGGCCGTGGCCTGCCTCGAAACCATTGGCGTGCTCACCACTTTGGGCAATGGCCTCAACGTGACTTTCGATGGCAACCACTTCCTCGTGACCGGCATTATCGGTGTGCTTTCGAGCATTGTTGACAATGTGCCCCTTGTGGCTGGCTGCATGGGCATGTACACCGACCTTGTGGGCGACTTTGCTCAAGACGGCATTTTCTGGCAACTCCTTGCCTACTGCGCTGGTGTGGGCGGCTCCATGCTCATCATTGGTTCGGCTGCCGGCGTAGTGGTGATGGGATTGGAGAAAATTACCTTCGGCTGGTATATGAAACACATCAGCTGGATTGCCTTCGTGGGCTACGTGGCCGGCATCCTCGTTTACTACGTGCAACGCATGGTTATTGGCTTGTAACCCACAACCACACCTCTATTATATATTAACGACAATAGAGACAATAAAGACAACGCTTCTACATAAAAGAGTTGTCCCTATTGTCTCTATTGTCGTTTCTTATTTAGATTAAGGCTCACTTCACCCTTATTAGGCTGAGGCCGTCGCGCTCGGGCAAAATGATTTGTTCCACTCGCTCATCGCGGGCCACCTTGTCGTTAAACTCGCAGATGGCACGGGTTTGTGCGTCGGTGGCGTAGCTAGGATCTACGACGTGACCATCCCATAGGGTGTTGTCGGCTAATAGCACGGAGCCACTGTGGCAGTAGGGAAATAGAAGGTCGTAGTAGGCGGAATATTCGCGTTTGTTGGCATCGATAAAGGCCACGTCGATGCTGAGCTGCATGGGGGGCAACAGTTCAAACACGCTGCCCACGTGCATCTCCACCCTAGCCTCATAGGGTGCGCCCTCGAGCCACGGACGGGTGAAGCATTCTTGCTCGTCGTTAATCTCGAACGTCACCACACGACTGCCGCGCTCCATGCCCGAGGCCATGGCCAAGGCTGAATAGCCCGAATAGGTGCCTATCTCCACCACCGTTTGCGGGCGCAACATTTGCATAAGCATGCGCAACAGTTGCCCTTGGGTGGGGCCCGAGGCCATGCGGGGGCGCAACAGGTGGAGGTGGGTGGCGCGATAAAGTTTGGTCAGGTATTCATCGGGCCCTGTGGTGTGGGCTTCAATGTAGGGGGTGAGGTCGGGGGTGTGCATACTTAATATTTATAAGAATAGAAGAAGTGCAGGGAAGAGCACTTGGGGGGCGACGCGTCTCGCGTCGGAGCAAGTAGAGATGCTAAAAGAGAGAGAAGTCTGTCACATATCAACCATATTAGCAGTGTGTATTTTCTCTTTAACTATTAGCGTTTCCACTTGCCCCGACGCGAGACGCGTCGCCCCCCAAGCAATCAGCCCTTAGACTTGGCTTCTTAGTTAGGAATAGCCTCTTCGCCTTCGCTTTGGAAGAGGTTTTTCACAATGTTCATTTCCATAAACGAGGTGCTCTGCTCTTTGCGTTGACTGCCCAGGTAGCAAATGCGGTCCTCGGGGTGAAGCATGTTGTCGGAGAGGAGCTTGCGCAAGGCGGCTAGCAAGAACTCGTGGCCATAGCTCTTCATGGGCATGTAGATGGCATAAACGCCATACTGCAGGGCCAAGTGGCGCACGGTTTTCGCTTTATAGCAAATGGCCAAGATGGTGCTTTCACCACGGAACGACGACACATAGCGCGCCGTGCGGCCTGTGTAAGAGTCCATAATGATGGCGCGCAACTTCATGCGCTTAGTGGCCATCACCGCTTCTTTTGAGAAGAACTCGGTGACGTCGGGGTTTTCAGAGAGGGGAATGTCTACATCGCCAAACTCTTGGAAGGTGTCGCGCTCGGCTTGCCATGCCACGGTGGCCATGGTTTTCACTGCCTCTTCGGGATAGTCGCCATAGGCCGTTTCGCCCGAAAGCATCAGGGCATCGGCACGTGAATAAACGGCATTGGCAATGTCGGTCACCTCGGTGCGAGTGGGGCGGGGATTGTGAATCATGCTCTGAAGCATTTGCGTGGCCACAATGACGGGTTTGTGAACGCGAATGGCCTTGTCGACCAAGCGACGCTGTATGCCGGGAATGAACTCTTGGGGCACTTCAATGCCCAAGTCGCCGCGGGCCACCATGATGCCGTCGGCTGCTTCGAGAATTTCGTCGATGTTGTCTACACCCTCTTGATTTTCAATTTTGGCAATGATGCGGATGTCGCTATTGCGGGCATCGAGCAAGCGACGTATTTCGTAGATGTCTTCTTTCGAACGCACAAAACTGTGGGCAATGAAGGCTACGTCGTAGTCGATGGCAAACTCAATGTTGCGCTTATCCTTCTCAGTGAGGGCGGGCAAATTGATGCGCACACCAGGCACGTTCACACTTTTGCGCGAGCCAAGGGTAGCATCGTTCTCCACGTGGCAAATGAGTTGGTCGGCCTCTTTGTGGTCTACGCGAATGCCGAGGTCGCCATCGTCGATGAGAATTTGTGCGCCTTCGTTCACGTCATTCACAAAGCCGGGATAGGTCACGGCAATCACTTCGCGGGTGGTTTTCTGCTCGGGGCGACCCACAATGGTCACAATGTCGCCTTTTTTATACTCAATGGGTTGGTCGGTGGGGGTGGTGCGCACTTCGGGACCTTTAGTGTCGACAAGAATGGCTAAGTGACTCGACACTTCGCGCACATTGTCGATTACACGTTTCATGCCTTGGGCATCTTGATGGGCCGTGTTGAGGCGTACCACATTCATACCGGCGTCGTAGAGACGCTGAATGAGGCCTACGTCGCAACGCATATCGGAGATGGTTGCTACAATCTTGGTTTTTTTATACATGGGTGTTGGTCTAGTTAGGCTTATTTCTAAGGAAGGGGGTAGGGAGGGAGAGAGTGTGTGTGTTGTAAATGAATTAGTGTGTCTGCTGTTTTTCTTCTTATTCTTCCTTCCCTATTTCTCCGCCTCTTGGCTTAGCAAGAGGGCTTCAATGGCCAGGCGATAAGAGTGAAGGCCGAAGCCACAAATCACACCTTTGCAAGCGGCCGAAATCATGGAGTGGTGACGAAACTCTTCACGCTGATGCACATTGCTGATGTGCACCTCTATCACCGGAAATTGCAGTGAGCGAATGCAGTCGTGCAAGGCAATACTGGTGTGGGTGTAGGCTCCAGCGTTGAACACCACGCCTTGCACCCCCTCGCCAATGGCTTGCTGCAAGCGGTCGATAAGCACGCCCTCCGTGTTGCTTTGAAAATAGAGCAACTCGTGCTCGGCATAGTGGCTGCGCAACTGCTCTAGGCAGTGCTCCATAGTGCCTGTGCCATAAATGCCCGGCTCACGCTGCCCCAGCAGGTTGAGGTTCGGGCCATTGAGAATTAAGAGTTTCATTTTTTCGTTACGAAAGGAAAGAAAAAAGTAAATTTGCAGAGCCGAAAATGTGCGCTTTTGCTCAATTTTAACGATGGTTTTTATTGAACCAACTTAAAAACACTCTCGGCTCTGCAAAATTACTAATTTTTAAGCAATCAACGCATTGATAATCGATAAATATCGCTCCTACTTATTGCTTGAGAAAGGCATGTCGGCCAACACGGGGGTGGCTTACGTGCAAGATGTGACTAAATTGCTGCAATTTTTAGCCGATGAAAAGATTGACTATTGCCACGTGAAGCTCGATGATCTTCACCACTTTGCCTCTTCGCTCTACGACCTCGGCATTGCCCCCAGCAGCATTTCGCGCATTTTGAGTGGTGTGCGCTCTTTCTATCACTTTTTACTTATCGACGGCTACATCGACGACGACCCCACCGAACTGCTCGAAATGCCTAAACGGGGCAAGCATCTGCCCACCGTGTTGAGTGTGGAAGAGGTGGATGATTTGGAACGTGCCGTAGACCTTAGCACGGAGGAGGGCCAGCGCGACCGCACCATCATAGAGGTGCTTTATAGCTGCGGCTTGCGTGTGTCGGAACTATGCAACCTGAAACTCTCCGACCTTTTTCTCAACGAGGGCTTTCTCCGCGTGTTGGGCAAGGGGGGCAAGCAGCGCTTGGTGCCCATTTCGCCCCGAGCCATTAAGGAATTGAATTTATGGTTTGCCGACCGTTGCCACCTCACCCTCAAGCCTGGCGAGGAGGACTACGTGTTTGTGAGCCACCGCCGGCGTCAACACCTTTCGCGCATCACCGTGTTTCACAACTTGCAAGTATATGCCGAGCGAGCGGGCATTACACGCACCATTTCGCCCCACACCCTGCGCCACACCTTTGCCACCCACTTGCTCGAGGGGGGAGCCAACTTGCGCGCCATTCAAGCCATGTTGGGCCATGAAAGCATTGGCACTACACAAATCTACACACACCTCGACCGCAACTTTCTGCGCCAACAGGTGATTGAGCACCTGCCACGAAACGCAAAGAGAAGCGATGAGGAATACAAATAGAAAAACATCGATTATTTACCCAAATCTTATTTTAAAACACAGATTTGGGTAAATAATCGCTATAAAAACAGTTTCAAATATAGGGTTATAAGGGCAAAACTATTTATCATTGCCAGGCCTTTATTTGAGCAACCATTTCATAGCCCACTGCGCTAAAGGCGACGGACAAGCAAGCATTCCACAGTTTTGTTGCAAATTGAGAAACGAGAAGCGTATGCGGTTTTGGGGTTGATATCGTTCGTTATAAACCACAATGCTTCGACCACTAACGCAATTCTCGGCCTTTACTTCCACTGGAATAATTTCATCCTCTCGCTGTAACAAAAACTCTATTTCAGCCTTTCCCTCCGATGACCAATAGTAAGGCATAGAACCGTATGAAGGCAACACACTTTGCAACACGGCATTCTCTGCCATTGCACCCTTAAACTCCGTGTAATTTGCTGTTGGGTCAATAACTATGCTTCCTGGCAAACCAGCCAATCGACGCAACAATCCGCAGTCGCTGGCATAAACCTTAAATATATCACATTCCTCGTATGCGCTCAATGGCATCCCTGGTTTCGACACTGCGTTCACACGATAAATCATGCCTGCATCTTCAAGCCAAAGCAAAGCATCTTCGTAGTCACGACTTCTTGCACCTTTCTTTATTACTTTATAGATGAATTTGCGATTTTCCTTAGCAAGTTGAGACGGTAGCGAATGCCATATAGCATGAATGCGCGGAATCTCACGAGCATCTGCATACTTGGCAAAGTCTAGCTCATACAAGTCTAAAATTCCTTGCAGTATGTCATCCACCGCTTGCATTCCTTGATTTTCCAACATACAAACAGTGGCTTCAGGCATTCCTCCCGACACCATGTATCTGCGGTACTCCGACTTCAACTTGTCAAGTATAATAAGAGGAAGTTTCTCTGGCTGCTCTAGCTGTTCCACAAAATGAAATGTTTGCACATCACTAGCTCGCAGATACTCTTTAAACGTGATTGGATACATTCGCATTACCTGCACCTTTCCTACGGGCACAGTCATTCTCCGTCTTTTCACAGCCACGCCCAACAGCGAACCAGCTGCAATAATATGCCATTCGGGGGCATCCTCACAGAAATATTTCAACGAGTTGAGAGCTTCTTCACATTCTTGTATCTCGTCAAAAATAAGCAATGTTTTGCCAGCAACTAGAGGAACTTGGCTATAAAGGGCTAGTTCTTTTATGATGCGCGCAGGTTCTTTCGACACAGCGAAAACTGATTGCAACTCTCTCTGCCGGTCAAAATCAAACTTCGCTACATAATCGAAACACTCTTTTCCGAACTCTTCCATTGCCCATGTCTTGCCTATTTGACGAGCACCTTTCAAAAGGATTGGCTTATGCTTTTCAGCATTTCTCCAATCCCTGAATTTATTTATGATTTCTCTTTCTATCCTCATATACGCACTTATTAACTTCCGTTTTGTGCCAAACTTGACACTTTTCCGAACTTATCAAGTGCAAAGATACACTATACAAAGGGAAGCTACAACTTTTCTGAAAGCTATTTTCTCTTCTCAAAATAGTTTATTCCCCATTTTTTCCATATCTCGCACACGCCTTTCTTCTCGTCCAAGCTGAAATAGGCACAGTGTTTAAACTGCTCCTTACCGAATCTCTTCAATACAGAAGTCTTGCCCACT
>CAVKKI010000102.1:0-9060 GCA_963656725.1 Oribacterium sp.
CGCAAGAAGCTAAGAGAGGGAGAGGGTTTTCTTCTTCGCTTGGCTTCTTGCGCCGATTAATTAAATAAAGATATGAATTTATTTAAAGACAACGCCGAAGGGTTGCACGCCGGTGTTGTATTGCTTGAGGAATGTGCCGTTTGAGTTGTAGACCATGACGTAGCCGGGGTCGGTGTAGCTTGAGGCGGTGGCCTGGGTGCTTACGTAGATGTTGCCGTCGTTGGGATTGATGTCGATGGCCGTGGGTGAGGCGGGGGTGTGGTCGGCGGGGATGAAGCCTTCGCTGATTTTTTCACCGGTGAGGGTATTGTAGATGGCGCTGGTGACAATGGTGGTTACGTTGGGCCAGTTGGAGTAGTCGCTCTTTGAGTTGAGCACATAGAGCAGGTTGCCGCTTTGGTTGGCAATGGCGCGTGAGGTGCGCTCTTGGCTAGCGGTGGCAATGAGTGAGCCTTCGGCGAATTGGCTGATAACGCCTGTTGACGCGTCGATTTTCCATACGGAAGCGGCCACGTCGGAGTAGTTGCCGAGGCATACCACGAAGAGATTGCCGGCGGCGTCGGAGGTGATGGTGCTGGGGTTCATGCCCACTTTGTAGTCGTCGGTGTGAGTGAATGTGGCGGCGTCGATGATGGCCACTTTGTAGCCGTTGACGTAGCCGTTGTTGTAGTTGTAGCCGTCGCTGATGCTGACGTAGACTTTGCCGTTGACGGCGGTGATGCCGGCGGGGTTAGGTCCTACGGCAAGGGGAGTGGAGGCAGCGTAGGCCGTGGTGTCGATGCGGGTGACGTAGCCGTCGTTGTTAGAAACGAAGACGTAGCCGTTGGAGCCGCAAACGGCTTCGGGCTCGTTGGTGGTGACTTTGCTAATGATTTTCAGCGTGGCGGCATCGAGCACCCAAAGAGTGTTGGCTCCGTAGACGGGGACGTACATTTTCGAGCCGTAGATGATGGCCTTCTGAGGGGAATCGCCCAGACTTTGTGAGTTGGTGGCAAAGAATACATCGTCTGTAGTGTTAACGGTGTCGGCAGCGAACGAAACGTAAGAGATGGTGCCGTCGATGGTGCCTTGGTTGCCTTGGTTTACAACGTAGAAGCCTTGTTCACCGCGCACAGGTTGGCGTGTGGGGGTGTCGTTGTTGTCGTCGGAGCAGGCGGTGAAGCCTACGGCCAGGAGCAGCGCGAGGGCTGCGAACTTGATTTGTTTCAACATGATTGAATGTTTTATTAATAGATTGATGAATATTTTCTTATAAGGATGGTTCTATAAATTGCCATTTTCATTTTAAAACTCCAGTTTAGCGCTGAGTTTGTAGCTTCGGCCGGGCATGGGGTAGCGTCGGATTACTTCGTAGCGCTCGTTGAGGGCGTTGATGAGGTCGGCCCGTAGTTCGAGGCTTCCGAGTTGACGGAGGGTGAAATGGCGGAAGACGGCCAGTCCGCAGTCGGCGTAAGCCGAGAGTTGCGTGGTGGGCAGGTGATTGTTTGTGGCCCAACGTTGCGAACTATAGCTGACGTGCGCCACGAGCGAGAGCCAAGGGTTGAGCCACGTGAGCGAGGCTGCGCCGCTATGTGGTGGGGTGTAGGCAAGTTGTTTTCGCCAAGAAGAGAGCGTGGGCGAGGTGTGGTCGGTGGAGCTTTGCCACGTGTAGTTGGCGTTGAGCAGTAAGGAATGCCGAGTGGTGAGCTGCCATTGACTTTGCAAGGTGAGGTCGAGCCCCAGGGTGCGCACCTGCCCCACGTTGATGGTTTGCCAGATGAAAAGGTTGTAGGGGATGGAGGTGATGCGGTCGGTGATGCGGTTGTAGTAGGCATCGGCCGTGAGGGCAAGGGTGGTCCATCGGCGAGTGGGGGCGGCTTGCAGGGTGAAGCCGGCTGAAAGTTGATGGGCCAGTTCGGGCTGAAGGTTGTTGGAGCCTCGATGATAGTAGTAGCTCTCGGTGAAGGTGGGCAAGCGAAACGACTCTTTGTAGCCCGCGCGCAGATAGAGCCAGAAGGGGGCGCTCAAGGCTTGGAAGGTGGCGGTGAGCGAGGGCGTGATGCGCTGCGCGTTACGTGCCGAACCGCCGCCGCGCATGCCGTTCCAATAGAGGTGGGCGATGCCGCGGGCGGTGAGCTGAAGGCGGCGGGTGTGCAGCCCGAGCGATAGGCTTTGCAACCAGGTTTGTCGCTCCACGCGGTGGTCGGTGACGAGGTTGCTGTTTTGTGTGGTAAGGGCGAAGTCGGTGGCGTAGGCCAGCTGCCAATGCGGGGTGAAGCGATAGGCGGCGCCGCAAGTGGTGTAGGTTTCGCGTTGCCAATAGTGTTGGCTTAGGCGCCCGTTGGGATATTGCGCGTCGTAGTCGTCGTATTGGCTGGTTTGCCAATTGTGTTTTGCGGCTGCGAAGAAATTCCACTGGTTGAACTGCTGCTGCCAACGAAATTGCCCGAAGGCCGTTTGCTCAAGCAGCCGTTCGTTGTTTTCGTTCACATAATAGCGCACCATGCCGGGCAGGTGGCGATAGTTGTGGGTGAAAAACAGTTTGGCGGTGAGGGTGCCTGGGTGGTCGGCGCGACCGAGGGTTTGGAAAAAATTGGCCTCGGTGGTGACCGTCTGCATGCGCGAGTTGGTGCGCCGCAAGCGCTCGGTGGCTACTCCGTTTTCAAGGATGAAGGGGTAGTTGTTGTGGGCGAAGAAGTAGTCGGTGCTAAGGTTCAAACTGGTGCGCTGCGCCACTCGCTTTTTGAGCATGAGCGAAGGGGCGTAGGTGGAGAATGAGGCCTGGCGAAGGGTGGCCGAGCCGTGGAGCCGGTGGTCGGTGGCGAGGTTGCTGGGCGTGACAAGGTTGACGAGGGCTGCCGCGGTGTTGCGCACGGGGCAAAGCAACTCGCCGCCTTCGAGCGTTTGGAGTTCGATGGTGGCTAGGCGGTCGACGCTGAATTTTCCGAGGTCGATTTGCCCTTGCTGACTGTCGCTCACAGAAAGTCCGTCGTAGGTGACGGCGGTGTGTGCAGCGCCTAGGCCGCGCACGCTCACGGTTTTCAGTCCGCCGGCTCCGCCATAGTCGCGCAGGTTAACGCCCGAGAAGCGTCGCAGGGCGTCGGCCATGTCGGTGATGCCGCGTTGCACGAGGGCTGCCGAGTCGATGCGCTGCACGGGAGCCGTGGTGGCGATGCCCGTGAGGCGGCGCGTGGCAGTGACTTCGGCCGTGCCTAGCGTGTCGGGGGGGGCGGCGACGGAGGTGAAAAGGGCTAAGAGCAAGGATAGCACTTCGAGGTTCGCTTATTAAAGGGTTGGGATGTTGTTCAAGCCGCATTTGCTTTTAAAAGTGTGCGCACGAACTTACGCACCGAGCTTTTGGGGCTCCGCGCGCACGGTGGCTTTTGCTTTTTTGGGGCAAAGCAATGGATTTGAACGGCTGCGAAAGGCCCCTCCTCGGGGGCAACAGTTCGCTCACTCGGCTCGAGAGTTTGAGCCGAGGGCTAACGGCAGGTCTTCTGGCTCGTCGCCCAGCGTGCCGCCTTCCCACTTTCGAAGCCTCGAGGGCTTGAAAGCAGTGGCCAATGTGGCATGCTGAGAATAGAAATCGACATACAGCTGCGGGACAGCGCAGGACTCTCACCTGCTTCCCTTATCCGTTGGCAAGTGCAAAGGTACGTAATTTTTTGTTTATTCCACTCGAAAGAGTTTTTCGTTGATGAAAAAACAACGGAATGCGGCGAACAAACCTTGGCTTTCGCTGGTTTGTTCGCCGCATTCCTTATTATATATATGTATAGGCTATGAAGTGACGAAGTTACGCTTCTTTTCGGTCGCTCTCAATGAGCTGCAGCAATTTTTCAACGGCTTGCTCGGTGGGAATGTTCTTTTCCACACACACTTTGCCGCGGTAGAGGCTCACTTTGCCGCGAGCCGCTCCCACATAGCCGTAGTCGGCATCGGCCATCTCGCCGGGCCCATTCACAATGCAGCCCATAATGCCAATTTTCAAGCCTTTGAGGTGGGCCGTGGCGGCTTTGATGCGCGCGATGGTGCCGGGTAGGTCGTAGAGGGTGCGGCCACAGCCGGGACAACTAATATACTCCGTTTTCGTGGTGCGCAACCTAGCGGCTTGCAGCAAGCCAAAGGCGGTGGCGTCTTGCTCTGCTACGGGCAACGAGCGCTGACCCTCGGGCTTTTGGTTAAAGAGCATCACTCCATCGACAAGGCCATCGAATAGCAAGGCCCCCATGTCGGCAGCGGCTTCGAGCTGAAAGTCTTCTTTCTCATCGGCTCCGTGACGATATTGTTGGAAGAAGATGACGGGCGTGTGCAGGCCCTCGCGCCAGAGTTCGTGCGCCAGTGCGCGCTGTTCGCCCAGGCGATTTTGGTGATTGCTTTGTGCAATAATCACGATGCCCGGCACGGTGCGTAGCAAGGCTTTCACTTCGTCGGTGAGGTCGAGGTAGGTGAGGAATAAGAATTTCATTTTGGCCCGACAAGTAGGTATGGCCATCAGCACCTGCTTGGTGAACACGGGGAAGGTGCCTTCTTCGCCACGCCATTGGTCGGCGTCGACAAGGTAGCCCACTCCGCTCAAGCGCTTCGCCTTTCCGGGCAGATTTCGTCCAACATAAAAATAGTCGGGTTGGGGCTGGCCCTCAGGGGTGGCTTGCTGGGCTTCGTTGTCGGCCAGTCGGCAAGACACCACTACGGGCACGTTGCTACCGCCAATGTTGCCCACGGCTGCGGTGGGTCTGCGTTGCGGGTTTTCGTAGCAGAATGAGGGGGCTTGTGTGCCTGGAATTTCGTTGTGACCGGCTCTGCGCACGATGTAAGAAGCCAGTTTGTAAGCCACAGGCACCTCATGCTCGGGCGGCTCACTGAGACTGACGCGCAGAGTGTCGCCAATGCCGTCGCACAGAAGGGCGCCAATGCCCACGGCACTCTTAATGCGGCCGTCTTCGCCCTCGCCGGCCTCAGTCACTCCGAGGTGTAGGGGGAAGTCCATGCCTTCTTCACGCATCACTTTGCACAACAGGCGCACGCTGCGCACCATGACCTGCGTGTTGGAGGCTTTGATGGAGATGACCACATCTTTGAAGTGTTGTTTCACGCAGACGCGCAGAAACTCCATGCAGCTTTCCACGATGCCGGCTGGCGTGTCGCCGTAACGGCACATAATGCGGTCGGAGAGTGAACCGTGATTTACGCCGATGCGCAGCGCTGTGTGGTGCTCTTTGCAGATGTTGAGCAACTGCGTGAAGCGTTCTTCTAGGCGCTGAAGTTCGGCGGCGTATTCTTCCTCGGTGTAGTCTAATTGCTTGAACTGTCGAGCGGGGTCGACATAGTTTCCTGGGTTGATGCGCACCTTTTCTACGATGGCTGCGGCCACGTCGGCCACCACGGGATTGAAGTGAACGTCGGCCACGAGTGGCTGAGTGTAGCCTAGTTTGTGCAGTTCGTCGCGAATGTTGCGCAAGTTTTCGGCTTCGCGTGTGCCTTGCGTGGTGAGGCGCACGTAGTCGGCACCGGCGTCGAGAATGGCGATGCATTGTTTCACGCAGGCCGCCGTGTCGGTGGTAACGGTGGTGGTCATGCTTTGTATGCGCAGTGGGTTATTGCCGCCTAAGGGGCGGTTGCCCACGCTCACTTCGTGGCTTTGGCGCGGCACGTAGTTGAAATAAGGTCGTGGGGTGTAGGGGTGTTGAGTCATTGCGGTGCGACGAATTGAGGGGAAGTTGAGAGGGATGGCTTGTGGGGCGAAAGGGGGTTCGCCCAACGAGTTTATGGATTCGTTCATTCCATTCTTTCAGTCGTTAATCGAACCCAAGAAACTCGCTGTTTCGGCAGAGCCTTAGTTGGTTTTAAATTTGTAGCTAACCTCTTTGAGGTCGGCGTTGGCCTTTACTATTTTTTGTTTCAGGCCTTCTTTGTAGTCGGCGAGGCGCTGGGCGAGTGCTTCGTCGCTTAGGGCGAGCATTTCAACGGCTAGGATAGCAGCGTTTTGTGCGCCGTTAACGCCCACGGTGGCTACGGGAATGCCCGGTGGCATTTGAATGATGGATAGCATGGCGTCGAGGCCGTCGAGCATGCCTTTGATGGGCACGCCAATCACGGGGAGTGTGGTGCTAGCTGCTATCACACCGGGCAGTGCAGCGGCCATGCCGGCTCCGGCAATAATCACGCGCAAGCCGCGGCCCTTTGCCTCGTGAGCGAATTGCTCCACTTCGGCGGGTGTGCGGTGTGCAGAGAGTGCGTTCATCTCAAAGGGGATTTCCATTTCCTCTAAAAATTTGGCAGCTTTCTCCATTACGGGGAGGTCGCTTGTGCTGCCCATGATGATGCTAACGATGGGGGTCATAATTATTGGGGTTTTATGATTTCGATAATATTAAAAGTCTTTGGGAATGGGCTTAAAGTTTGGAAGAACGGCCTTAGGTGAGCAACACGCTGACCAGTCCGCTCAACACTCCCACACACACGCCCCAGCCAATCTCGGCATAGGTGTGTTGTCGCAGAATGAGTCGGGCGGAGCACACCATGCCGCAAAGCAACACGGTGAGGCAGAGCCACCAGGTGGGGTCGAAGGCGAAGATGAAGGAATAGGCCATTAAGGCTCCCACCACTCCGCCCGAAGCGGCTGCGTGCATGCTGATTTTGATGCGGCTGTTAACGATGGCGCACACTATTTGTATGGCCAGCGCGCCCACTATCACGCCCATGGCGAAGCGGGGCATGTGTACGCGAAAGAAGAGGTAGAGCAGCGCGCTATAGCTGATGATGCTCAACACGTAGGGCACGAAGCGGCGTTCGCGCTTGCTCATTTGATGGCGCGTCCATCCGTTGATTTTTCGATAGACGTAGATGGCCAGGTGAGGCAAGAGGATGGTGAAGAAGTAGACCATGAGCGTCAGCACCACCTTGGTGTGAATGGGCAGCAGGTTGAGATAGCTAAACACGAAGAGCACCACGAAGGCCACCACGGGCAGGTAGAAGGGCGAGTAGATGCTCGACACCACGTGGGCCGCCATCACGAGGAGTGTGCTGGTGAGTCCGCCGTTGCGCTCCACGGCTTGGTGTGCTTGGGTGTGGAGCTCGTGTGTGGTGTCGTTGATTTGCTGACGAAGGTTCATTCTTACATATATATATAGGTGTGGGGAGGGGCATTTTTCCCGCTCAATGAGGTTATTCTTTGCGCAAGCGGGCGGTGGGCAGTGCGAGCATGTCGCGATATTTTGCCACAGTGCGTCGCGCCACGTTGAAGCCTTGTTTTTTGAGTTGAGCCGAGAGGGCGTCGTCAGACAGAGGGTGCTTTTTATCCTCGGCTGCAATGAGATCTTTAAGCGCCGCTTTCACCTTTCGAGCCGAGAGTTCGTCGCCATCGCTCGTGGTGAATTGGGTGGAGAAGAAGTAGCGGAGCGGATAGGTGCCGTAGAGTGTTTGCACGTATTTGCTGTTGGTGACGCGCGACACGGTGGAAATGTTCACTCCCGCCATTTCGGCAATTTCTTTCAGCGTGAGCGGCACGAGCAGTTCCTCATCGTCGTCGTTTTTAAAGAAGGCTTGCTGTTTGCTCACAATGGCCCGCATCACCGAGAGCAGCGTTTCGCGCCTTCGGCTGAGCAGGTTGATAAACGAGGCCGCCGATTCCACTTTTTGCTTGGCGTAGGTGTAGGCGTCGAGTTGCTCTCGGGTGAGTTTGGTTTTGCGGTGGCCATATTGCCTAATGCTGTCGCGGAAGGCGGGGCTCACTCGGAGTTCGGGCACATCGCCCGAGTTGAGCGCTATTTGCAGTGTGCCGTCGGGCAACAGGCTCACGAAGAAATCGGGCACCACGGTGGGCGCTGCCACCACCACGGCATCGTTGAGCGCACTGCCGGGGCGGGGGTTGAGATGGGTGAGCACGTTGCGCGCTTGGGCGAAGTCGTCGTCGCTTAGGTGCAAGCGCCTTTTCACGGTGTCCCAGTGCTTGGCGGCGAAGTCGTTGAAGCAGCGGTCCACAATGCTCAGGGCTATGCGCGTGTAGGCGGTGGGGTGCTCGGCTTGCACCAGTTGCAGGTGTAGGCACTCTTGCAGCGAGCGCGCGCCAATGCCTCGAGGCTCAAAACTTTGCAACACGTGCAGCACGTGTTCGAGCTCTTTTTCCGAGGTGTTGAGGTTATGATAAATGGCTAGCTCATCGGCCAGGGTGTAGAGCTCTTTGGTGAGAAATCCGTTCTCGTCGAGCGAACCGATGAGGTATTTCATCAGTTCCATTTCGTGCTCTGTGAGGTCGCTCTCGCCGGCTTGTGTTATGAGTTCGTCGTAGAACGATCGGGTGCTGGCATACTGAAAGTTGCGCTCCTCGCTCTCGGCTTCGGCTTGTTGTCGCAGATAGTCGGGCACGTCGTCGGCGTTGAGGTAGTCGCCTAGGGCGTCGGCCTGGGTGCCATAGTCGGGGGCATCGTCGTAGTCGTCGGTGTGGGGGTCGGCCTCAACGTTGTAGTCATCGCCTTCAGTCTCTTCCGTGGAGTCGTCGGCGGGCGCATCGTCGTAGTTGGCGGCTTCGGGGGTGTCGTAGTCGTCGTGAGGGTCGGCCTCTTCGAGCGCTGCGTTGTCGAGCAATTCGTCGCGCACTCGGGTGGCAAGCTCAGTGATGGGTAGCTCCACAAGTTTTGCCACTGCCACCTGCAGCGTTGCGAGCTGTTGCGTTTGCACAGCCTCTTGTGTTTGTTCTAAACGTTGTGCCATACTCTGAGTTTTCTTTTGGGGGCAAGGGCTTGTAGGGGGCGCTTGCCCGCCCGTGCTCTTGCTAATTTAAAGCAAAGTTACTGTTTTATGGCCAAACGAAAGCAAATTGAGTGCCATTTTAAGCTACGGTGTGCATTTTCATTCGTTCGCGTTCTTCACACAGAGGGCCCTACAAACGAAAAAACCACCTCTCACGGAGTGTGTCCGTTAGAGGTGGGTAATTCCTTTTCTCTGAAAGGTAGATGGTTAATCGCCTTTGGGCTTACTTACGCAAGCCGAGGTTCTTAACGATTGCACGATAGCGCTCAATGTCTTTGCGCTTGAGGTAGTTGAGGAGCGCGCGGCGCTTACCTACCATCTTCACGAGTG
>CAVKKI010000103.1:0-2880 GCA_963656725.1 Oribacterium sp.
CGACAAATTGAAAGAATGCGCCACGTCTTAGTTCATGGGGATTACACCGTGGACCCTGAAAGCCTTTTGGGATACCATTGAAGTTGATATTCCTGAGTTGAAACCTTGGATCATAAAGTTTTAGTCAGAAACAGAATAGCGTAAAAAGGTCAGTCAATTCAAGTTTTAAAAGCCCGCGCGTCGAAGTTCCCTGTTGCAGCATTTCCATTTCAACTCTTTTGATGATTTCGTTTGTTTGTTATATATTTGCAAAAAGAAATCGGTTTTGAACTATGGCAACAAGATTATATCCCTTAGGCATTCAAACTTTCGAGCGTATCCGCAAGGAGAACTTACTCTATGTGGACAAAAGTGAGTATGTGTATCGCATGACGCATACCAGCGGCACTTATTTCTTTTTGAGCCGTCCGAGGCGTTTCGGCAAGTCGCTTTTGGTGTCTACCTTCAGAAGCTATTTCGAAGGACGGAAAAACTTGTTCGAAGGGCTTGCCATAGAGAAACTTGAGACGGAATGGAACGAGTGCCCCGTGTTGCACTTCAGCATGGCTGGCGGAAAGCACATGAACAATGAGCAACTAGAAGAATATTTGAATTATGCGTTAGAGGACCAAGAGAAGGAATTTGGCGTTACAGGACAGCGCAATGGGGTGAACAATCGATTCTCTGACTTGATTAGGGAAGTTTACCGAAAAACAGGCAAGCAGTTGGTGGTGCTTATTGATGAATATGACGCTCCGTTGCTTGACGTGGTGCACGAGAACACGCTATTACCTCAACTCCGCAACACGATGCGCAACTTCTACAGCCCATTGAAAGACTGTGAACCGATGCTCCGGTTTGTGTTTATGACAGGCATCACAAAGTTCTCGCAACTGAGCATTTTCAGTGAACTAAACAACATCAAAAACATTTCTATGGACGAGGCGTATGCCGGAATCTGTGGAATCACGAAGGAGGAGATGCTCAGCCAAATGAATGATGACATCGACGAGCTTGCTGCTACGCTAAAACTCAATCGAGAGGAAACTGTGACAAGACTAACTGATATGTACGACGGTTACCACTTTACGTGGCCCTCGGCCGACGTGTTCAATCCGTTCAGCTTGCTTAATTGCTTCGCCGATGGCAAATTAGATGATTATTGGTTTGGTTCAGGCACTCCTACCTACCTTATCAACATGATGCGCAAATTCGATTTCTTACCGACTGATTTGGGCAAGAAGGTATGGGTTGGAAAATGCGATTTCGATGCGGCTACGGAAACAATGACTACAATCATTCCGTTACTCTACCAAAGCGGTTACATAACCATTAAGGATTATGACAATGAAAGCGATCTCTATGAACTGGCCATTCCTAACAACGAGATAAAAGCCGGTTTGTTCCGCAGTTTGATACCCCATTACCTCGACCGCAACTCTGTCAATGGTAGCACAGCAATAGCACGCATGTCGATTTTAATTAAACGTGGGGACATAAACGGAGGTTTGCAACTGCTTGCCGACTTTTTAGAAACTGTACCTTATTGCAACAACACCCATTACGAGGGTCATTGGCAACAAACGCTTTACATCATCTTCGCTCTGCTCACCGACTACCGCATACAAGTGGAGCTGCACACCGCCAAAGGGCGGATTGACATCACGCTCGAAACGTCAACCACAATCTATGTGATGAAATTAAAGCTAAATGGCAATGTGGAAGACGCTCTCGCGCAGATAGAGTCGAAACACTATGCAGACGCTTTCAAAATGCAGTCGAAACCTGTGGTTAAGGTCGGCATGAATTTCATGATGAAAGATGGGGTGAACACCCTGGAATGGAAAGCGTGCTAATTGAATTAAAGGGTGGTAATTTCTAATACCGCCCTTTATAACTCTTCCCTCAGTTCATTATATAGGTCTACCGGACCGAGATGCCAATACTTAGTGCTCTCTGTCGATAGTTTTTTATAGAGTTTGGAGTGATAGATGCGGTTGATGGCTTCTACCAAACTAATACCCTCGTCTTCTGAAAGCCATGGTGCAAGCCAACTTATTTTGCAAGGCAATAGCAAATAAAGATTATCTTGCGTTATTTCTGTTTTCATTATTCTATTCTTATTGATTCTATAAACCGAATGACCTCAAGCGACCTTTCTGTGTGGAAAAGATACTGGTCGACCAATTTATAGGTTTTCAGTTCATGAATGAGTGTGGACATGCTGATGATGCCTCCTTCATAGAGTGTAAACTGTGTATAAACGCTATCATCTGCCACCAGACCGTAAACGATGTCGTAGTCGTGAGTAAAACCTCTTTCGGTGCGGTTTTTCATCACAAAGTTTACCCATTCTTCGGTGGGATTGTTAAAGAGGAGTGTGTTGAAGTGTTCGATAGCATCATCGTCTAGTTCATATACACTAACATAGCCAACGCACACTTTGTTGTCGTTCATCTTCCGCCTGACCCATTTTTCGGCTTGCTCATACGAGGTGGTGGTGTAGAAGCCCACACCATAGTCGAGCGAGCGATTAGGCTGACGTATCTCTGGAGTGCGAACCTCCTCAAGACTTCCATGATAAATCTTGCTCATTTCTTTCTCTTGTTTATCATTTCGTCAATTTCTTCTACGATCCAATGCCCACCCTGTGTGTGAAGCACGTCGTAGAATTCAAAGAAATGCTTCGTTATGCCGTATTGTCCGAAGAGGGTTACGGTTTCGTCCGTGGTGAGGGCTTTGGCTTTGGCATATTGTTCTAGGCAAAACGACATGAACATAGCCCTTTTTTGTTGCTCAATTCTTGTCATTGCAGTTCTTCTTTATCTAATTTATTTACAAATATAGCCGATATATCTGAGAATGAAACATTTTTCATTCACTTTTTGCTTCTACAAGGGG
>CAVKKI010000103.1:2890-9045 GCA_963656725.1 Oribacterium sp.
TATCTCTGCGTTTTTCAGCATTCGAAAAAAACACCCGCTTGCTCATTCCCAACAATTAGGTATTCATATCTTTTAGAAATACAACCACTTGCACTTGAAAAAAAATCACAAGCTAAGTAGTAATCAGAGGTAAAAGTCGTATCTTTGCAAACACATTATTTTTCACAACTAAAATCATTCGATGAATTTTGTAGAAGAACTCAAATGGCGCGGCATGCTCCACCAAATGATGCCGGGCACTGACGAACTACTTGAAAAAGGCATGGTCACCGCCTACGTAGGCATCGACCCCACTGCCGACTCCCTTCACATTGGTCACCTCTGCTCGGTGATGATGCTTCGCCACTTTCAACGTGCGGGCCACAAGCCCCTGGCACTTGTGGGCGGAGCTACTGGCATGATTGGCGACCCTTCGGGCAAAAGCGCTGAGCGCAATCTGCTCACTGAGGACATTTTGCGTCACAACGTGGCCTGCATTAAAAAGCAGCTCTCACACTTCCTCGATTTCGACTCTGACGCGCCCAATGCCGCCGAACTCGTGAACAACTACGACTGGATGAAGGACTTCAGCTTCCTCGACTTTGCTCGCGAAATTGGTAAGCACATCACCGTGAACTACATGATGGCGAAAGACAGCGTGAAAAAGCGCCTCAACGGCGAAGCACGCGATGGTCTCTCGTTCACCGAGTTCACCTACCAGCTCCTTCAGGGCTACGACTTCCTTCACCTCTACGAAACGAAGAATTGCAAGTTGCAAATGGGCGGTTCTGACCAGTGGGGCAACATCACCACCGGCACCGAGCTCATTCGTCGCACCCTTGGCAACGAAGCCGATGCCTACGCACTGACCTGTCCCCTCATCACCAAAGCCGACGGCAAGAAATTTGGTAAAACGGAGCAAGGCAACGTGTGGCTCGACCGCCGCTACACCACCCCCTACAAGTTCTACCAATTTTGGCTCAACGTGGGCGATGAAGAAGCCGAACGCTACATCAAAATCTTCACCTCGCTCGAGCACGATGAAATCGACGCACTCATTGCCGAGCATCGCGCCGACCCCGGACGCCGCTTGCTGCAAAAGCGCCTAGGCGAAGAAGTGACCTGCATGGTGCATAGCCGCGACGACTATGAAATGGCGCTCGAAGCCTCAAACATTCTCTTCGGCAAAGCCACTAAAGACAGTTTGCTTAAGCTCGACGAAGCCACCTTGCTCAGCGTGTTCGACGGTGTGCCCCAGTTTGAAGTGAGCAAAGACCAAGCCCTCGGTGCCAAAGCCGTCGACCTCTTTGCCGAAACCACCCAATGCTTCGCTTCAAAAGGCGAAATGCGCAAGCTCACACAAGGCGGTGGCGTAAGCCTCAACAAGGAAAAGCTCGCTGCATTCGACCAGGAAATCACCTCCGACGACCTCATCGATGGCAAGTACCTTCTTGTGCAACGTGGCAAGAAAAACTATTTCCTCATCACAGTGAAATAGTCGCTCTTTTCGTATCATATTCTCTCTCTTTCATATCTCATTCCCCAGAAGTGTCCCTATATGAGCCACTCTGGGGATTTTTTTATCCATTTCACGCTTAAATCGCAGTTATTAAGTAGGTAATCTTAAACAATTCTACCAAACTTGCGAATATACGCTTAGAAACATAGATGCATTGAATGCCTAAACATTCAATGCTTCTTATCGTTTTAGTCTTCTTTTTTTATGTCTTTATCCCATTCACCACATGCTTTTGTGAGATATTCGCCAAAAGCTATTTTAAGATGGATGCGAGCTTTAACGCCTTGTAGGTTAAAGGTAATAGTGCCATTCTTCCCATCAGTAAACCCCTCTCGACCAGAAGAATTGTCTTCGTAGAGCAATATCCTGAGAGGTTGAAGGTTGGAGCTATTTTCCACCGTTTCTACGCTATACTTTTTTTTATCCCCATCATCAGTTTCTATAAGTTTCCAACACTTTCCACCTAGGTTTGCAGTAACCGTGTTGTCTGTTATCAGAATTTTGCCCTTGAGGTATTGGTTGTAGAGATTCTTCAACATAGTGTAAAAGGCATTCTGCTCAGTTTCAGTAAGTTCTTTCTTTACAGAGGCTATCTCATACGACAGAGGATATTTTGTTGCTGGATAAGTTACCTTGCGATATGCCGTTAAAAATTGGTAGAGCATGCGCTTGGCCTCTTCTTTATCAGTGATGGATTTGATGAGGTTGGCGTCTGCTTCACCGTTATCAGCACAGATAAAATAGCTAACAGTTTTAATGTTGCCTAAACAATAATCACTGAGAAAGCACATTTGCTCTCCGCTGAATATAATAGAGTTTTCTACCTTATCGCCCATCGTGTAGAAGGGATAGGCCACGTCATAGCGCGAGGTGATAACATCTTCTATCGTTATGTTTCCCGACGCCTTTTGTGTGGCGAGACTATATTTAGGAGCAGGGTCTATGCCCGACTTGCCTAGCAATTCTGCTCCAGTTTGTGTTTTCACCAAGTAGTAGTTTTCGTACTGTGACCGCTCATAGGAGTCAATATACACATCATTAACTTGGGGACTATTTCTAAAATTTTTAAAATTGGTTTTATAGAAATCGACACCTGATTTCTTTTTCACCCAAGGAGTAGAGGTTACAACCTCATCATAAAGACCAACATCACCCTTTTTACTTTTTAAATTAAGCTGGTAAACGCGATAATCACCCTTTCCTGGCCACCACACGCTGCTATAACCATAGTAGAATGCATTAAGTTCGTTCAAAGAGTGGAGTTCATCTCGAAGGTCTGTCCCGTAGTTTTCCTTACTGCTATACTTTAGTTTGCTCCAGGTGTTTTCCTGCTCCCAAAGGCTATGCACGGCTAGAGCCTCTGTATTGCTAAACTCCTTATCTTTCGCAATTTTATCGATGCCTGTCACATCTTTTGAATAATAGATAGAAGGGGTGTCGGCTATGCGAAGCACGTTAAAGTAGTTTTGCACCATGCGAGCTCCCTCATCCTGTTTCGAGCAGAGTTTGGTGGGCAAAATAAGGTTGTCGCTAATCTGCTTAAAGTTTTCATCAGCCACTTGCAAAGTGGCCCAATGCGTTTTGCGCAGCTCGGCATCCTTACTACAGGGACGCACACACACATAATAGGTCACAACGCCATCTTTGGTTTGTTTCACCACATCGCCAAACTGATAGTAACAGCCTTCGGGCTTAAACAAGTTGCTGCCTATGGCCGAAGAGGGCACGAAACGTAGTTCCTCGAGTGCAGGCAATTGCCGCACGTTCACTTTAAGTGTGGCGTAGAGGTTGGTTTGATTATTCACTTCAAACTTGAGCGAGCCAATGCTGTCCACCTTCCATTCATGGTTTTTGGCCTCGCCCGACGAGCTGGCGCCAATGTAACTGCAGTAGGTGCGGTAGGCCTCTTCGGCATTAGGCACCACGAGGTAGCGCACGTGAGGCTCTGAGGCATCATTCACAATGCCAATGGTGGGTTCTACGGTGTAGGTGCTCCAAGCATCGGGCAGCGAGTCAACATCGGCAAAAGCGCCGAGTAAGCGTGTCAGGGCATCGCGCTTATCGATTGGGTCCACAAGGGTTGAGTCGTTGTCGTTGTGGTCTTGACCACCGCCATTTGTAATGTCGTTATCGCTGCACGAGCCAAGGCTTAGGCTAGCTCCCAGGCCAAGAGTGAAAAGTAGTTTCGGAATGAGTGGTGTTTTTCGAATCATAATGTGTTATTCTTTAAATTTGTTAATAGCAAGAATTTATTGGGGACAAATATACAACATTATTTTAGAAGCAGAGGCCTCAACGGGCTAGAATGTGAGATTATCAGCACAAATTTTCATTTAAGGGCGGTTTTAATAATTCCGAGAGCGTGCAAATTACATTTCAGAATAGTAGAATACTAAACCCAGAATTTTCAGCCCGCCCTTAAATAAAAGCAAGCACGCTCATTCAAGAAAAGCAACGACCCTCATTGAGCAAATTTCTAAATCGTTTTTCTAGTCACCGTACATCGGTCGGTGTACGAGCGTACAACGGTCGGTGTACGATCGTTCATCGGTCGGTGTACGATTGTATCTCGACCGATGTACGGTGATCTGATTCACCATTCAAGCAAACGTTCAATGCCCTGTGACAAATTCTCTGCCCCGTCTTTCAAAAATGAACTGAAACGACCACTCAGTTCATCCATTTAAGGGTGATTCGAAAAAATGAAGAACTGTCGTTTCTTAGGCAACTTTACACACTAGAAGCCATCTCTTTCAAAATTAAATTGTACATTTGCAGCAATTAACTCTTGATTTAAACAATTAAAACACCTAGCATATGAATAGAAAAACACAAACCTTTTCGAAACTATTTCTCGCCCTTGGCCTAGGAGCTACCATTTCATTTGGCTCTTGCAGTGACAACGACATTCAAAGTGGCGGGGGCAATAATGATGGTGACAACTCTGAACAAACTGAGTTAATCGACAAGCACGATGCCCTAACCCGCTTGCTCGGTGCCTTGGCCGATGTTGACTCGTTACCCGATGCCTGGAGCACCTACACCGTAGAGCCCAGCGTTGGCATAGTGAATGATGCCGCAGAGCCCCACGTGCGCTACCTCGTGGTGCCTAACGTTAACGAAGCCTACCGCACCTATTGCAGCTACATTGGCGCCAGTTCAACAGGTGAGGCCCGGAACCATGAATGGAAGGTAGACAGCATCGGCTCACTCAAGTTTGAAGTGAAAAATCAAGCCGACCTCTACGCCACGCTCAAAGTAAACGTGCAACAGTTGCCCACACTCGAAGAGCTGCGCTTCGTGCCGTCTTCGGCCATTGGCGACAATGGCATTAAGCCCGCAGGCATCTATTATCGCTTTGGCGACATAGTGAAACAAACCGTCAATGGTAACCTCGTTACCTACTACGTTTGCGTGCGCCCTTGCAGCATGATGTCAGAGCTACGTAAAACGCATTGGGCCACACTACAAACCAATGGCTCCAATTTTAAAGAGATGAACGATTACCCAAACTTCAGTCTACCCACCAAGCTCTGTTCGAAACAAGATGAAGGCGCACGCATGGTGCAAAACTTCTTCAACGTGATGCGCATTGCCGAAGACCCCAGCCTCTATGACCCAAAACATAATATAGGGTTTGAAATCGACAAAATTCCTGTTGATGAGTTTTCTGCAGAGCAAGCCCAAATTCTACACAACCTTTGGGAGTTGCAAGGCGACGTCTGGGAGAAGATGATACCCTATCCCGTTGGTTACCCAGAAAACATCCGCACAAAACTTAAAGAAATAAATAGCCTAACTGCCTTCTACTACGGCTATAGCAGCGTGTGGTGGCCAGGCAAGGGCGACTACCGCGTTTATCAGCTCGACCTCAAGTCGAGCAGCAACCAATTCGGTTTGTTTGATAAAACCGAAGCCTCAACTCCTTGGATAAAGAAACGCACTGAAAACGACGGCCATAAAACAAACTTCAAACTGCTCCAAAGCAACTATACAACCGATGGAATTTACATCGACTCTTACGGCACAGACCGTTTAGAAAACAGCTTCGTTGTGAAAACACAGACGGGAGCCGAACTTCTAGGCAAATCGGGCATTGACCCAGACCCTGGGTATAGCTTTGTAGGGCAGAGCACAAAAAACGACATCCAAATTGAAGACGTTTTCACCTACGAGAAAGCTCGCATCATGCCGCTATTCACCCTTGGCGACGTGGTGGATGGCTCAATATATTATAGCGATAGACAAATTTGCTTTCTCAACACTTTTGATTGCAGAGATCAGAAATTCAGTTATTTTCTTTGTCACGATTGTGCTTATTCACCTGGTGCAGCTGAAGTGTTTACTGCTATCACCTCTAGTGAATTAGCTAAACGTATACTCTACATCTTCCACGTCGCTTACAAATATGCCGCAAAGAAAGAAGAGTATAAAGTAACGTTTGAGAATACTTCTATTCACAAATTTGACAAACAAGGACAGGAAAGTGTCAATGAAGCATTAGCCAATTTGTATAATGAATATCTCAAGGGATACATTTACGCAAACGACCTAGAAGGTTCTATCACCGCCAATCTCAATGGCCAATGCTGGAAACTAATGCCAAACGGTGAAACCTACGAAGCAGTAAAGGTAAAAAATGAAATGAATCTTGAGC
>CAVKKI010000104.1:0-9035 GCA_963656725.1 Oribacterium sp.
GTTCGCCAGGGATGCGGGCTATGCGACACAAGCGAATAAGGCCTTCGCTGATTTCGGGGATTTCGTTTTCGAGCAAGCGTTGCAAGAACACGCGTGAGGTGCGCGAGAGGTAGATTTTGGGGTTACCATTAGCGTTGTCCACGCGGTCGATAACGGCTGTCACGGTGTCGCCTTTGTGGAAGAAGTCGCGAGGAATTTGTTGCGACTTGGGCAAGTAGAGTTCGTTTTTCTCCTCGTCCATGAGTAGCGTTTCGCTCTTCCAGGTTTGATACACCTCGGCCGTGATGAGTTCGCCCACACGGTCTTTATATTTATTATAGAGTGCGTCGTGCTCCAATTCCAGAATTTTGCTAGCTAGCGTTTGACGTAGGGTTAGGATGGCACGTCGTCCAAAGTCGGCAAAGTGAATTTCTTCAGACACGTCTTCGCCCACCTCATAGGTGGAGTCAATCACTTGGGCTTCGCTCAGCGATATTTGCTTGTTGGGGTCGTCCACTTCGTCGTCGTTCACCACCACGCGGTTGCGATAGATTTCGCAGTCGCCCTTTTCGGGGTTAACAATTACGTCGAAGTTTTCGTCCGAACCAAAGAGTTTGGCTATTACGCTGCGAAAACTTTCTTCGAGCACACCGACCATTGTGGTGAGGTCGATGTTTTTGTTTTGCTTGAACTCTGAAAATGTTTCAATAAGACTGACTGTCTCTGCTTTTTTCTTTGCCATATATATTTATAGGTGTAGGGCTGTTTTATTTAAAGTCGATGATGTATTTGGTGTGTTTCACCTCGTTGAAGGAGAACGGAATTTCTCGTTCCACGAGTTTGGGGCGTTTGGCTCCCTCTTCGCGCACTTTCTCTTCCACGGTCAGGGTGAAGCCTTGTTCCGTAACGTTGCCGAGCACGCCTTGCAGTTTGCGTCCCTCCGTGGTCAGCACCTCCACGCGTTCGCCTTGGTGAATTTCGTATTGACGTAACACCTTGAAGGGTTGCCCAATTCCAGCGCTTCCTACCTCGAGTTCAAAATCTTCTTGCTCGCGGTCGAGATGGCTTTCTATGAATCGGCTCAGCTCTACGCAGTCTTCAATCCACACGCCTTCTTCGTGGTCAATTTCCACTACGATGCGGTTGTCGGGGCTGATGGTGAGGTCGGTTAGGAAGTAATCTTTTCCTTCGAGCCATTGTTCCACCAAATCTTTTACAATGTTCTTGTCGATCATTTCGTGCTGTTATGTGAAAAACAAGTGAGGAACTCTTCGAAAGCCCCTCACTCAATCTTGGTGGCAAAGTTACGAATAATTATTCGTCTGCACCAATCTTTTTTATTAGTTTTTTGTTACTTCTTTGTGAAATTCAACATTTATCTTATGCATTAGCTTTAAAAGGCGCATATCCACCGCTTTAGACTTATAATAGGGTGGCTATTTGTTCTTTTGTAAGCCCGGTGTAAAGCATCACTTTTTCAGGAGGCAAGCCATCGGCTAGCATAGATTGGGCTGAAACTAATTGCTTTTTTAGATTGGCTTCGCGCTCCATAGCCATGCCTTCTGCCAACCCTTCAGATCGGCCTATTTCAATGCCTTCTGCCACACCTTCTCGTTTGGCATTTCCGATAACGTCGTTTTGAATCATCACGGCGTTGATGTGCTCGTCATAGGCATGACGCTCTTTGTCGTTCATGGAGTAATACTGCAATTTCTCGCGTACTTCTTTCAAACCGGGCGCCTTGGGCTGATCACTCACAACACCCTCTTTAAGGTAACGCATCCACTCTTCCATAGGCGACACAGCCACCTTGTCGAAATTGTTTACGCGAATAAGGTAATAAGTGGGAAAGATATCTTCGGGAGCCTTGCGCACTAGAGTGTCGCGCTCTTTTGTGGTAATTTTCAATTCATCGTTGGTGTGCAGTCCTACAAAGTGATTTTGACCTTTATAGATGTAGTCGTCTCCCTTACCTAAATCGAAATAGAGAATGCTAATGGAGTAAACTTTCTTCACCTCTTCGTAGGTGTCGCCAAGGTTTATATGCTCTGTAATGGCTTTGGCCACGCCATAGAGAATGCGTTCAAGATAGAACACCTCGGTGGTGTTTTGCACCTCTACGATAATAATCTCCCCTTTACTATTTCGGGCCTTGATATCGACCCGATTAAACTTATCGTCCTCCGCCTGCTGATTTCCTTCGCTCTCTAAGATTTCCACAATCTTGATTTCCTCGCCAAGAAACACGGTGAGGAAGCCTTCGAGTATGCCAAAATTAGCTTTCTGACGTAGCAAGCGCTTAATGGCCCAATCAAAACGTACGTATCTATCGTGTATAACCATCGTCTGTTTTCTTTTGTTTGGGACAAAGGTAGTGCAAATCACGCACAATGCAAAACAAAACTTGTTTTAGTTTTGCACTGTCGTGATGCAGCCTACCTTATCTAAAGGTAGTGCAAATCACGCACAATGCAAAACAAAACTTTTCTAATTCTTTAAGCACCCAATGGGAACAATGCACACCCCATCTTTGCGACGGTAAGCGAAATTACCCGTTGCGGTCAGTACCATTAGAAAGGAAGGACTACTCATTTTCTCTGTATTGATTTTCTCTGCAAGAGTCAGCAAATTCTTTGCCCCCTCTTCAATGAGTTTGTCGCCACCAAGTTTCACCTCTATCAAGCCATATTTTCCGTTTCTAAGATGCATAACAGCATCACACTCCAATCCGTTTTTATCTCTGAAATGATAGATCTGTCCGTCGAGAGCATCGGCAAACACACGAAGATCGCGTACACAAAGAGTTTCGAAAAAGAGCCCCATTGTGTTTAGGTCGGCAATCAAATCTTTGGGCCCAAGCCCTAACACTGCAGTGCCTATAGAGGGGTCGATAAAATAGCGAGTGTTAGCCGTACGGATAGCTGTCTTTGAACGAAGGTTTGGATTCCATGCTTCAGAATCCTCAATAACAAAGATTTTGCGTAAAGAGTCAAGGTAATTACCCGCTGTTTTTGAGGTAATTTCGTTTTCATCGTTCGTCATCATGTCAGCCACGATGGTTCCGATAGTGGCCTGCGAACCTTGATTGCGTGCATACGAGCGCATAATGAGTCGTGTGGTAGTGGCATTTCGGTTCACTCCATCCACTCTTGCCACATCCTTTTTTATTACAGCGTCAACATAATCGAAGGCTTGCGCCAAAGCCTCTTCGCCCTTCAACTCACACGCAAAAGGCCATCCGCCTCTACAAATTAAATAGGCGATATCTTCAATATTCAGTGAGTTGGTTGCAGCAACTTTTGTTTCTGGGTTGTCGAACAATTCTTTCAGGCTCACTTTACCATTCGATTCTCCCGATTCGTAAAGGCTCATAGGACGCATGGTTAGCCAAGCAAAACGCCCCGTTCCCGAATGATGCATGTCTTTCTCGTCTGTTGGCACGGCCGAACCTGTTAAGATAAACTGTCCCACTTGATGTCGGTGGTCTACCTCAAAGCGAGCCGTGTCCCATATTTTAGGAGCTAATTGCCACTCATCAATCAAGCGAGGGGTGTTGCCTTCTAACAGAAGAGACGCATCTATTTCCGCCATCTGCAAGTTCGATTGCAAAGTGGCTGGATTGTCCATATAAAGGATGCTTTTGGCTTGTTGTTCGGCTGTTGTAGTTTTGCCACACCATTTGGGGCCTTCTATCAACACAGCTCCCTTGCTTGCTAACTTTTTCGCCAAAATTTGGTCAGCTATTCTGTGTTTATATCTCATACTCGCAAATCGTTGATTTTGAGCACAAAGTTACGATTTTTTTCTTTTACATTTCCTCTGTTGGCCAAAATTCATTTCCTCTGTTGGCCAAAATTCATTTCCTCAGTTGGCCAAGGTTTGTTTCCTCTGTTGGCCAAAAGAAAAAGCAAAAAGCAACTACTCAAGCGGCTATTTTAAAATTTTAAGGTTGTGTTGAAACCATTCAGGCAAGGGGCAATCGTTCACCACGAAACCGGCCTGCGTGAGAGCGGGCAGAGCGTGGGTGCCTATCACGCGGTCGTATTCAGCACTGAGTTGGGCTTCGCTTTCTTGATAGATGGCATAGAAATAGCGCCAGTGCCGGCCTCCGTGTTTGCTTTTGTGCTGTTCAAGTTGTTGGCCGCCGTTAATCATTTTCTGCATAAACTGTTGGCGACTGCGAATGTTGTAGTGGTAGACGATGATGCCTGCGTCGGCCTTTCGATAGGGCAACATTTTCACCTTGTGGTTGCCCATTGAAATTTGCAGGTAACCCGCTGTGCGGTGCATCACTTTGCCAACTTGAGGCACGTAGAGCGAGAAGCGCGAAAGATTGTAGCTCGTTTCGGGGTTAGGCACGGCTCGCACAGTGCGGCTCCACTGCGTCCAAGGACGGTCGGCCTCGGGCAGCATGTTGCGCACCTCGCAATGCAACACATTGGCGCTGACTTGGGCTAACAATTGGGGCAGATTGCCGCCATCGGGGGCATACCAAAACTCGTCGGCATCGGCATTAATCACCCAATGTGCGTGGTGTTTGGTTTTAGCCAGCCACACCATGCGGTCCACCCAACGCTTCTGCTCATAGTCGGTGGCACGCTCTTCGATGACGTCAACCACCCACCCCAGTTGTTTGTAGTGTTGAATGATTTCGGGCGTGCGGTCGGTGCTATTGTTGTCGGTGATGATGAAGGCGTCCACGCCCATGCGGTGGTGAAATTCAAGGTTCTCAGCCAGCATTTCCTCCTCGTTTTTCACCAATAGCGTCATGATGAGACGCGGCTGAGGTGTGGGGCGAAAGCTACGAGGCAGTTCGGCTAGGGCATAAGCGAGTTTGGTGAGGAAACAAGCCATAACTATACATTATTTATTATACATTCTCTCATTCAAGGCATCACTTCCATCCTCCCGTGTCCTTACTATCCAAACTTTCGGTTTCGGGCCATTGGCGCAAGCACTCCTCCACATCGAGGTTACGCACTTCGGCATAGCCTTCAGCCATAGCGCGCTTCATTTCGGGGGTGGCGGGCAAGCGCTCAAAGTTTTTCAAGCCCTCGGCCACGCTCACTTCGTGAAAGCGGATGCGGTTAAGGTCCACCACCTCCACGCTGAGTGTGCCGCCCTCGTTGCGGCCAAGCAGCAAGTTGCCGCGCGAGAAGTCGCGATGAATCATACCCGCGTTGTGCATACGTCCGGCCAATTGACCTATTTCGTAGAGGTAGATGTAGGCATCTTCACGACTGATGCGGTGTTTCAGAATGTCGATGTAGGTGTAGGGAAGGGTGCTTTTGAGCGAAGCGTAGTAGCTTTTAGTAAAGAGCAAACCGTGACGCACGGTGCACCACCCCACGGGCGCAGGACTGCCAATGCCCTTGCTTCGCAACAGGGCGGCATATTCGCACGAGCGTTGCGCCTTCGACTTTCGCAGCCATCCGTAGGCAATGCGGTTGATGAGGTTTGGCGTGCAAAACGACTTCACCACCACCCGCCCCATTGGGGTGGAAAATTCACGCAGTTCGTTGCGCCCTTTATAGATAACGATGCCTTTGTCGGCATAGCTGAATTGCTTGGGCAAACTAGCCACGAAGCAACGCAGAGTGCCGAAGCCAGGTTCTGTTTTGAACTCACGGGGACAGAAGAAGCGCACCACGTGGTTCATCCACTTCGACCATGAGCGATGCTGTCGGAGCGGCCCGTCGAGCCATCGTTCAAAGAAGTCGGGGTGGCGATGGTTGAGCACGGCAATAACGTGGCGCTTTAACTTGCGGTCTTTGTCGCGCTTGCTGCCTCGGGTGTAGCGATAGCGCATGCCCACTTCAGGCAGGCGCACCACTTGGCCGCCGTTTTTGAGCAGGGCGATCCAAAACTCCCAATCTTCGCGAGCGATGATTTCAGAGCAGTAGCCCTCTGTGCGGTCGAAGTCGGAGCGGCGATAAAGGGCGCAAACATCGAGAATGTTTTTGTGTGCCAAGCGTTTAGGGCTATAGGGTGGCAAGTGCCAAATGCCTTGTCGCTCACCAAAGAATTCGGCAGTGGGGGCCACAACCTTCACCATCCGATTGGTTTCAAGCACCTTTACAGCTTGTTCAATGAAATGTGGAAGGAGCAAATTATCAGCATCGAGGGGCAGGATGTATTGTCCCTTTGAGGCGGCAATGGCAGCATTGCGTGCGGCGCAAACGCCGGCATTTTCTTGGTGAATTACGTGAAGGCGGGGCTCGGTTTTTTCAATCTCTTGCAACACTTGCAGCGAATGGTCGGTGGAGCCATCGTCCACGCACACCACTTCGAGGTCGGCGTAGCTAGAGGCTAAAGCGCTCTTCACGGCGTCGGCCACAAAAGCTGCAGCGTTGTAAACGGGGATAATTACGGATACCATAGGCTAAGATTTAGGTTGTGAAAGTTCTGTGTGTTCTCTGCGAGGGAAAAATCATCCTTTCGTCACATCATAACTTTTGTTTTTTGGGAAAAGTCTGATTGTGACGGAAGGATGCTTCTTTTGAATTTTGCGTAGTCTATGTTATATACCTATATTTCTTCTCTTAAGGAAAATGAGAGAGAGAGGATTAATTCAGCGTATAGCCCTTTCGAGCCAGTCCCTTCAGCTGCATATCGAAGCAGAGGGTGGAATAGGCGGGCAACACACCTTGCGAGGCGCTGCCATAGCCTAGCTCTTGGGGGATGTACACCATCCAGCGGTCGCCCACGTGCATGTGCATCACAGCGGTGGTGTAGCCCTCCACGAGGTTCGACACAGCGAAGTGTGAGGGGGTGGAGAAACGATCGCTAAACACGTAGCTCTCTAACTCGTAGGTGCCACTGTGGTCAAACACACGTCCGTCTTTATAGCTGGCGGTGGGCATAAGTCGGCCCATATAGTTCACTTTAATCGAGTCGGTGTAGTAGGGCACGTCTGTCGCCGTGCCGCTTTGCTTCACATAGGCGCAGATGCTGTCGGTGCTTACGCCGCCGGCCACTTTGCTATAACTGAGAAACACGCGCCAAGGGCAATGGCTTTGCCACAAGTCGCCATACTGCGCCTGTGCCTGCGCCACTTCTTGGCGAGCCACAGTGAGCACGCTGTCGAAAAACTCGGCGTTGCGCTGCTTCCAGTTAGTGGTGAACTCTGGACTAGTGTCGTCCTCCCCCGTGTTGTCGGTGCAAGCCACAAAGCTCAGCAGCAAGGCTACTAAAAGGAGCAGCGAGCCACCTCCACGGCGGATTATATGCATTAAGTTTTCTTTCATGAATGAATGCGAAGGAAAAAGAATAAGCCTATTATTGCAATTTCTTAAGCAAAGAGGTGATGCTCACCTTGTCTTCAATAAGTGAACGCAATTCGGCAATAGGCACACGAGTTTGCTGCATGGTGTCGCGGTCGCGCAAGGTGACGCAATTGTCGTTGAGCGTGTCGTGGTCGATGGTGATGCAATAGGGTGTGCCAATAGCGTCCATGCGACGATAGCGCTTGCCAATAGAGTCTTTCTCCTCGTATTTGCAGTTGAAGTGGAATTTGAGATCCTTCATAATCTCCTCGGCCTTTTCGGGCAGACCGTCTTTCTTCACCAAAGGCATCACGGCCAACTTCACAGGAGCTAAGGGAGCGGGCAACTTAAGCACCACGCGCGTTTCACCATTTTCGAGCTTCTCCTCTTGATAAGAGTGGCACATCACACTGAGGAACATACGGTCCACACCAATCGATGTTTCAATGTCGTAGGGAGTGTAGCTGCGGTTTTCTTCGGGGTCGAAATATTCAATTTTGCGGCCTGAGAATTTAGCGTGTTGCGAAAGGTCGAAGTCGGTGCGCGAGTGAATGCCTTCCACCTCTTTGAAACCGAAGGGCATTTTAAACTCGATGTCGCAGGCGGCGTTGGCATAGTGGGCCAACTTTTCGTGGTCGTGGAAACGATAGTTTTCAGAGCCAAAGCCAAGTGCCTCGTGCCACTTCAAGCGCATTTCCTTCCACTTGTTAAACCACTCCATCTCGGTGCCGGGCTTTACGAAGAACTGCATCTCCATCTGTTCAAACTCGCGCATGCGGAAGATAAACTGACGGGCTACGATTTCATTGCGGAAAGCTTTACCAATTTGGGCAATACCGAAGGGCAACTTCATGCGGCCGGTTTTCTGCACGTTGAGGTAGTTTACGAAAATACCCTGAGCCGTTTCGGGACGCAAGTAGATGGTGCTAGCGCCGTCGGCCGTAGATCCTACTTCGGTTTTAAACATGAGGTTAAACTGGCGCACGTCGGTCCAGTTGCGAGTGCCCGAAATGGGACAGGCAATCTCCTCGTCCACAATAATCTGCTTCAGTTCGGCCAAGTCCATCTTCTCCATTGCTGCGGCATAGCGAGCGTGAAGAGCGTCGCGCTTTTGCTGATTTTCTAGCACGCGAGGATTGGTGTTGCGAAATTCCTCTTCGTTGAAATTCTCCTTAAAGCGTTTGCGACCTTTAGCCACCTCTTTCTCGATTTTCTCTTCATACTTACCAATTTGGTCTTCAATGAGCACGTCGGCGCGGTAGCGCTTCTTCGAGTCGCGGTTGTCGATGAGGGGGTCGTTGAAGGCGTCAACGTGTCCCGAAGCCTTCCAGATGGTGGGGTGCATAAAGATGGCGGAGTCGATGCCCACGATGTTTTCGTGAAGCAACACCATGCTTTGCCACCAATATTGCTTAATGTTGTTTTTCAGTTCCACACCGTTTTGACCATAGTCGTAAACAGCGGCCAAACCATCATAAATATCGCTTGAGGGGAACACGAAACCATACTCTTTGCAATGAGATACGATTTTCTTAAAAACGTCTTCTTGTGCCATGATTTTCTATCTGTTTCTTTTGTTTTGTGTGCAAAGATAGTGCAAGGTGAGTGCATAACAAAGAAAAAACTTGTTTTTTTGTTTGCTAGGCCGAGCCGCAGCCTATATTATTTAAAGGTGGTTCTTAAGCACATTAAGTCAGTAAGTAAGTGATCAAAAATATTTTGATATAAGTAGATATTCAAAATTATTTTTATGTAACGAATGGAACAACAACCAATGCGGGCTGAAAGCCC
>CAVKKI010000105.1:0-8888 GCA_963656725.1 Oribacterium sp.
GGATAACCTTCTGTGTGGAGACGCGCATACGCTCTCCACGCAAGCAAAGTTACACTAAAGTTGTGAGAATAGCCGCCGTTGGTAATGAAAATAACCCTAGTAATGCGAATTTCATCATAATTTAGCAAGCATAGTTAACATAATTGCAAAAAAAGTAAGAACTTTGCAATCCGCTTCGTGATTTGCAAACTGAAATGCGAACGGAAATAAGCATTTGTTTCAACCTAAAATATAGAAAAGAACAAACTCATGTTTCATCAAACATTTAAGAAGTACGCGCTGCTGTACGCTCTGTTGTGTTTCGCCCTTTTGGTGCAGGCACAAATTCCCACAGGTTATTATTCGGGTGCAAAAGGCACTAATGGTTCGGGCTTAAAAACCGCCCTCTTCAAAAAAATAGCCTCACACACCCAACTCAGCTACAAGGATTTGTGGACTGCTTATAAAACCACCGATGTGCGTGCCGATGGCAAAATTTGGGATATGTACTCTAATTGCACAAATTACGTGCCTGGAGGTTCGGCACAAGGTGCTAACTATAAAAAAGAAGGCGATAGCTACAACCGCGAACACTCTTTCCCTAAGAGCTGGTTTAACGATGCCTATCCTATGTACACCGATCTATTCCATCTTTACCCCACAGATGGCTACGTAAACAATCGTCGTGGCAATCTTCCCTTTGGTGAAACAGACGGAGGCACTTATAAATCGAACGACGGATTTAGCAAGGTAGGCTCGTCAACAATTGAAGGCTATTCAGGCACGGTGTTTGAACCCAACGATGAATACAAAGGCGACTTTGCCCGCACTTACTTCTATATGGCTACGGCCTACGAAGACAAAATTGCGGGTTGGAGCAGCGTAATGTTGGCTGGAAATGCCTATCCCGCTTACACGGATTGGGCTATTACAATGTTGCTGCGTTGGGCACAAGAAGACCCTGTAAGTCAAAAAGAAATTGACCGCAATAATGCCGTTTATAAGTTGCAAGGCAACCGCAATCCCTACATCGACTATCCTGGCTTGGAGCAATATGTGTGGGGTAGCAAAACAAGTACGGCTTTCGACCCCGACAATTACGACGGAAAGGTAGACCCCACTCCCGTCCCAACCCCCGACCCCACGGAAGTTTCAGCCCCCGTGTTTAGTCCTGTGGCCGGTGTGGTAGAAAAAGGCACAGAGGTGACGATTACAACCGCCACCGAAGGCGCTTATGTGTACTACACCGTTAACGATGGCGATTTGCAATGCAGCTACGGCTCGGCCACTATTGCTATTAACGCCAATTCAACCATCGTGGCTTATGCCCAAATGGGTGAAACGAAAAGTGAAGAAGTAACGGCCACTTATACCCTTGCTTCAGATGCTCCCATTGGCGCGAATGTTTACACACTGATTAGCAATACCACCGACCTTATGGCTGATTTTGATTATTTAGTTGTGGCAAACGACACAAAAAATGAATGCGTTGTGGCTTTGAGCAATGCAAGCGATGGTTCAGACATTCGCAAACAGGCTGAGGTGACTGTGAACGATAATCAAATGATTAAAACCGAAGTGGGTGGTTCTGACCAACCTTATGCGCTTACTTTGGGTGGTTCAGAAGGAAAATGGATATTCTACGATGCGGTAAGCAAGACCTATTTGGCATTGACGGCTGACGGCAATAAACTTCATTCCATTGCCGAAGCTAACGAATCGGCTCAGTGGAGCATTAGCTTCTCTTCTGACGGCAATGCGCTGATTGCAAGCAATAGCTATCCCAATCGTTACATAGAATACAATATGTCTTCTCCTCGCTTCGCTTGTTACAAAGCTTCGCAACAGAAGGTCTACTTATACAAAAGTGCCACTCCTACAGCAATTGCTCAAATAGAAAAAGCAAGTAATGGCATGGTGAAGGTTTTCACCACCAACGGCACTCTGCTTCGCACCGTTTCTTCTTTCTCAAAAGCCGTGCAAGGACTTCCTGCTGGCATCTACTTAGTGAATGGCAAGAAGGTGTTGATTAAGTAAAAGATTTCTTAGAAATTTTCATAGCAATGCGGCTCGTAACAATGCGAGCCGCATTGTTTTGTTTAAGAGTGTCGTTTCTTTTGCTCCTCTTCTTTGAAACCTCTGTTTTCGTTTTTCTTCTTTCTAAAGCCTAGCTTTCGCTGAAAAACATTAACTTTGCATCATTAATTCACCTAATATACACGAAAAAATGAAAACACTTAGAACGCAAATTTCAATTTGGGTTATTGCCCTAGTCAGCATACTTAGTTTCACCAGTTGCGATGAAGATTGGTGGAATGGTTGGAACGGCTCGGCCGACGTCGTAGGTCAGTGGCGTGTGGTGGAAGTGACGGGATGGGCAAGTTGTCCTTATCAACAAGGCGACTATTGGTATCTCAATAGCAATGGCGATTTCCGCTCATGGGGCACGGGTAACCTGAATGAACAAGGCTATTGGTCGATGCGAGGTCGCACAATGGAATTCAGCTTCCCGCCTCACACCAATTATGTGAGCATGTCGGCTTATGTAAGCAACTACGACACAGACTATCTCACTCTGCGGGTGACGGATTACGACAACAATACCAACTACACTCTTCGTATGGTACGCTATAGTCGCTATGGCTATTAATAATAGCCTGAAACGTAAGAATAACAATAAATATAGAAGAACGCTGAACAGAAAGCATGAAAATATTAACCAAAGACGAAATAAAACAACAAATAGATAGTCCCATCTTTCACCGCTTAACCGAAACAGCCGATGAGCTAGGTTTGGAATGCTACCTCGTGGGTGGCTATGTGCGCGACCTTTTCTTACAGCGCCCCACTAACGATATTGATGTGGTGGTGGTGGGAAGCGGCATTGAAATGGCTGAGGCTTTTGCTCGGAAAATGGGCCCAAAATCTCATCTATCCGTATTTCGTAACTTTGGAACAGCACAAGTGAAATGGCATCAACAAGAAGTGGAGTTTGTGGGAGCAAGAAAAGAAAGCTACTCACGCGATTCTCGCAAGCCCATTGTTGAAAACGGAACGCTAGAAGACGATCAAAACCGGCGCGACTTTACGATTAATGCCATGGCTGTGTGCCTTAATTCGCAACGTTTGGGCGAACTCGTCGACCCGTTTGACGGAGTGTATGATTTGGAAGATGGCATCATTGCCACGCCACTCGATCCCGACCTCACCTTTAGCGACGACCCCTTGCGCATGATGCGTTGTGTGCGATTCGCCACTCAACTCAATTTCGTCATAGAAGAAGAAACCTTTGAAGCATTGTCGCGTAATCGGGAGCGCATCAAAATCATCAGTGCCGAACGCATCATTACGGAGTTAAACAAAATCATGATGGCAAAAGTGCCTTCTATCGGTTTTGTGGAATTGCAACGTTGCGGGTTGCTCGAACTGATTCTTCCAGAACTTTCTGCCCTCGATTGTGTGGAAACACGCAATGGAAAATCACATAAAAACAATTTCTATCACACGCTTGAGGTGCTCGATGCGGTAGCAACAAAAAGCGACAACCTTTATTTGCGCTGGGCTGCCCTATTGCACGACATCGGTAAGCCACGAAGCAAACGCTGGGACCCTCTCATCGGTTGGACATTCCATAATCACAACTATTTGGGCGAGAAAATGGTGCAGCCCATTTTCCGTCGGCTGAAGCTTCCTCTCGATGAGCGCATGAAATATGTGAAAAAATTGGTTGGCCTCCACATGCGTCCCATTGTGATTGCTGATGATGTAGTGACGGATAGTGCGGTGCGTCGTTTGCTTTTTGAGGCGGGTAATGACATCGACGATTTGATGTTGCTTTGTGAAGCCGACATCACGAGCAAAAATGAGCAACGTAAGAAGAATTTTCTCAACAACTTCAAGATTGTTCGACAAAAACTCGTTGATATTGAAGAAAAAGACCGCATACGCAATTTCCAACCCGAAGTGGACGGAAACGAAATTATGCACCTTTTTAATCTGCAACCCTGCCGCGAAGTGGGCGCTTTGAAAAGTGCGCTAAAAGATGCCATTCTCGATGGAAAAATTCCCAATGAGCGCGAAGCCTCTTTGCAGTTTGTGCTAGAGCGTGCCAAGCAAATGGGCCTTGAAGTGGTGAATCCTATAGAAGGGTGCTGATTAATAACAGAACTCAATGTGGGTGGAGAAAGCAAACGTAGAGCGTTGATATATAGGAATGTAAACATTCATTCAATACGCTTGATTTCTTCTCATGTAATCTTAATCTAATACTAGAAATAATGACAAAGCAAGAAATTCAAGAGAATAAGCAAAAATTCATCGACCTCTGTCATCAATACATCCATCGTGACGGATTAGATAAAATTCTTAGCTATCTAGAAAAAACAGATTTCTACGAAGCACCCAGTTCCACTAGCTTTCATCTGAATGTAGATGGTGGCTTGTGTTTGCACTCTATCAACGTGTTCGAAACGGCTTTAGCCATCAACAACGTTGTAGCAAAGCCTAGCATTGCTAACGGAATTTCTCCTTTTACTGAGGAAGTGAGCGAAGAAAGCATTGCCATTAGCACCCTATTTCACGACATCTGTAAAGTGAAAATCTATCACAAAAGCGTTAGATGGGCAAAAAACGACGCCACGGGGAAATGGGTAAACTATAATGGCTATGAGGTGAAAGACGATTTTCCACTCGGCCATGGCGAAAAGTCGTGTCTTATGCTCAGTTGGTATATGCGTTTAACGCCCGACGAAATGCTCGCCATTCGTTGGCATATGGGCATGTTTGATGTGGGCGAAAATGGAACGCCTTCGCGCATTGCTTTCTATAATGCAGCTGATAAATCGCCCTTGGTGAGCATTGTGCATTCGGCCGACTTCTTGTCTTCAAAACTAAAAGAAAAGACCGACGATGCCCGTGAGCGTGCCGTGTCTGGCAAATAATAATGGCCGTGCGAGGCCTCGGCATTGTTCTTTTGTAAAGCCGTCTTTAAGAGCTAGCAGCGTAGTCAAAAAGTGACACAAGGCTCCTCTTACCCAAACTTCGAAAAATAAAATACTAATTATATGAAACTCACTCAACTCAATCGCATTGTAACATCTTTGCTGATGCTCGTGATGCTTGGTTTTGGATGGCTGCAAAGCTTGGCTTCTACCCAAAACCCTGAAGCGGTGACCAACTTGCTCAACCGCATTGGCGGTGATGGAGCGGCTAGTCGTTTCGTTACCATCTTGGATGAAACTCTCAACACAACGGGAAAGGACGTCTTCGTAATTACTAGCGAAGATGGCAAACCTTGTATTAAGGGTAGCAGCAAGTTGGCCATTACCACAGGTATCAACTGGTATTTAAATCATCAAGCGCACATTAATTTAGCTTGGAACAATCTCACCACCGATTTGGTGAGTGCTACGCTTCCCGTGCCAACAAGCGAGGAAACGCACACTTGCTCGGTGGACTATCGTTACTATCTCAACTACTGCACCTTCTCTTACTCCATGTCTGTATGGACTTGGGACCGTTGGCAGAAGGAAATCGACTGGATGGCGCTTCACGGTGTGAACATGCCTTTGCAGATTGTGGGTTTAGATGTAGTGTGGAAGAAACTTCTTACCGAGGATTTGGGCTACACTACCGACGAAGCAAACAATTTCATTGCTGGTCCTTGCTTCCAAGCCTGGTGGGGAATGAACAACTTGCAAGGGTGGGGTGGAGCTAACAAAGATTGGTGG
Organism: Oribacterium sp.; assembly: GCA_963656725.1. Classification (GTDB taxonomy): domain Bacteria; phylum Bacteroidota; class Bacteroidia; order Bacteroidales; family Bacteroidaceae; genus Alloprevotella. The sequence goes on from CAVKKI010000105.1 coordinate 5,709, forward strand.
TACACTCGTCAAGAAACTTTAGCAAAAAACATCTTGGCTCGTGAGCGTGAGTTTGACATGACTCCCGTGTTGCCTGGTTATGCGGGTATGGTGCCGAGCGATATTGAAAGTAAAAAAGGCTACTCTGCTAACAATCAAGGCTATTGGTGCGGCTTCCTTCGTCCTTATATTCTCGATCCTAACTCCGATGCCTTTACCGAAGTTTCTGCTCTTTATTATAAGCGTTTGAATGAAGTGATGGGCACGTCTACTTATTATAGTATGGACCCCTTCCACGAAGGTGCTAATACTACGGGCATTGACGTTCCTTCAGCTTATACCAAGATCGCCGAAGCAATGACCACGGCTAAATCGGATGCTAAGTGGGTTATTCAGTTCTGGCAATGGAGCTCCGAACAATATAATGTACTTTCAAAAGTAGATCAAGGCAAACTCATTGTACTCGACCTCTTTAGCGATGCACACACCCATTTTGGCGACTACCAAGGTCACGATGCTGTTTATTGCGCACTTCCCAACTTTGGCGGTCGCACTGGCTTGTTTGGTCGTTTAACTAAAATAATGACCGACTTCTATACGCAGAAATCAAACTATAGCAACGTCAAAGGTGTGGGTGCTACTCCTGAAGCCATTGAGCAAGTGCCCGTGCTCTACGACGCTCTCTTCGAACTTCCTTGGTATGCCACTGCTCCCGATGCCAAGGCTTGGCTTGCTGATTATGCCACCGCCCGTTATGGTGTGGAGAATAGTGGTGCGCAAGCTGCTTGGGAGAAAATCCGCAACTCGGCTCTCAACTGCGAAACTTCCCTTCAAGGTCCGCAAGAGGCTGTGCTTTGCGCTCGTCCCGCTCTCACTGTCAACAGTGTGTCGAGTTGGGGTGGTACCGACATATTCTACGATCCTCAAGATGTGGTAGATGCCGCTTACAAATTGCTTCAGCAAAAAGCCTCGCTTTCGGGCGCCAACTATAGCTACGACCTTACTGATTTCTCTCGTCAAGCGCTCACCGACTATGGCAAGAGTTTGCTTGCAGCCATTAACGAGGCTGCCACAAGTGGCGATCAAACAGTCTATGCCACTCGTCGCGACGCTTATTTGCAACTTATTCTTGATTTAGACGAACTGCTCAACACCAACGTAAACTTTATGCTTGGTCGTTGGACACAGATGGCACGTGCCATCGCCGATGAGGCCACCGGAACTACCGACACCGACAAGCAATGGCTCGAACTGAACAATGCTCGCACGCTCATCACCACTTGGGGCGATGAAAACGCTAGTGAGAATGGTGGTTTGCGCGACTATTCTTATCGTGAGTGGGGTGGCATGATGAAGGATTTCTACTACGCTCGTTGGAAAGCCTTCTTCGATAATCGTGACAACGGCGCCACTCTTCCCTATTGGTTTACGAATGACTGGACATGGGCGCACAACTCCGAACTCTCTTATAGCAACGAGCCCACGGGCAACACGGCCGATGTAGCTACTAGCTTGTTTGACAAATACTTTATGCCCATCGCATTAAGTTCAAGTTCTAATTACTATCTCTATCGTTACACAAGCACCGACCTCACTAAAAACGAAAACTTTACGTTGCAAGCCTATCGTGGAGAAACGTTTGAATTCCCCATTACGCTCCCTTCGGGTGTAACAGCCACTTTGGGCGTTGACTACAATAACGATGGCCTCGTCGCTACCGATGAAACCTCTAGCGGGGTCTCCGTTATCGTTCCCTCTGACGCCGTAATTGGTAAAGTGAATGCTCTGCTCACCTTGAGCGATGGCACCACCTTGAAGTTTAATTTGGCTTTGAGAGATAATGTCACAACAGCTCGCACCGTCAGCGTAACAACGGCCGATGCTCAACAAGGCACGGTGGAAATTGTGGGCGAAACGGGCACTAGCGTAACCACTCTCAACGATGTGTCGATAAAAGCCACTGCAGCCTCGGGCTACGATTTCATCAATTGGACAGATGCTTCGGGCAATGTGGTCAGCACCTCCAATCCCTATACCTATTATGGAGCCGCCGATGCCACGTTTAAAGCCAACTTTATTGTGAACAAGTGGGCTGGTTTGACGGAAAATCTTAGTGATTTGAGCACCATCTCCTATTATGGTCAATATCTTAAGAATATTGCCGTTTCGCAAAATGGCGATGACGAGAGTAGCATTTATAAAGTAGACGCATGTCCCTCTACACTCTTCCATACCACTCAATTGCTTACGGCTGCTGCGGGTAGCAAAATCGTGGTGCATGCCACAGGTGCGGGAGGTTTGAACTATTGCAACCTTTCAGCCTATGCCGACTGGAACGGCGATGGCGATTTCAATGATCAAGACGAATTGCTAGCTGCTGTGGGCACAAAATCATCGAGCGCCAACACCGAACTTAATGACAAGACGCTTGAAATTCTCATTCCCTACGATGCCACGCAGGGCGTGACGCACATCCGCTTCCGCTACGATAGCAGTTGGGCCAGTGGCTTCGATGCCACAACGGGAGCCATGCCCGCAAAGGCAGCCACCTCACGTATGGTTTACGACATTCCCGTAATTATTACGGATAAGTCGGCCCTTGCAAGCACCATCACCGTTAGTGCATCCGATGACAATTTGGGAACGGTCGACCAAAACGGACAAACCAATCCCTACACCTATAAATCGGGTGAGCAGGTTATTCTGCGTGCTTATCCTAAAGAGGGTTATAAGGTGACTTGGAAGGATGGTTATGGTCGCAACGTGCCCGAAAGTTGGGTGCAGGGCAACTTCCTCAATTTCTACGCTCCCGAAAGCGGTAGCTATGTAGCCGAGTTTCAGCAAGACGTTTGCGAGGCCACTTTCGACAATTGGACGTTTCGCTACACCTACGACAGTGACGGCATTACGCTAACAGAGGTGGTTAGTGGCGAAGGGGCGCTCACCATTCCCGAAACCTATGACGGTAAATCCATCGTGGCCATAGCCCCAAGTGCCTTGCTCAATCAAACTGCGCTCACCGAAATAACTCTTCCCTCCACCATAAAGTCTGTAGGGCAGAGCGCTAAGGTCACTACCTCTTTTATTGGAAAAAATGTGCAGGACGCTTCTGTCCCTTTGTCTACCACTTTGGCCAACGATGAAGATTGGAATCTTTCTTTCTCCGTCTCTAACAACTCCACCACTTCTTTCAATCAGTGG
>CAVKKI010000106.1:0-8778 GCA_963656725.1 Oribacterium sp.
CGTTGCTCAAGGGGAGGTGAACGGCCATCTGGTCACCGTCGAAGTCGGCGTTGAATGCGGTACATGCCAACGGGTGGAGCTGAATGGCTTTGCCTTCAATCATTTTGGGCTGGAAGGCCTGGATGCCGAGACGGTGAAGGGTCGGTGCACGGTTAAGAAGCACGGGGTGACCTTTCATTACGTGCTCGAGGATGTCCCAAATAATGGGCTCGCGGCGATCGACAATTTTCTTGGCGCTCTTCACCGTTTTCACGATGCCGCGCTCAATGAGTTTGCGAATGACGAAGGGCTTGTAGAGCTCGGCAGCCATCAACTTAGGCAAACCGCACTCGCCCATCTTCAATTCCGGACCAACAACGATTACGGAACGGGCGGAGTAGTCAACACGCTTACCGAGAAGGTTCTGACGGAAACGACCGGCCTTACCCTTCAAAGAGTCGGAGAGTGACTTAAGGGGACGGTTGCTGTCGCTCTTCACTGCCGACGACTTGCGTGAGTTGTCGAAAAGGCTATCGACAGCTTCTTGCAACATACGCTTTTCGTTGCGAAGAATGACCTCGGGGGCTTTGATTTCGAGCAAACGCTTCAAGCGGTTGTTGCGAATGAGCACACGACGATAGAGGTCGTTGAGGTCGGAGGTGGCGAAACGGCCACCATCGAGGGGCACGAGCGGACGCAAATCGGGGGGAGTGACGGGAATGACCTTCATGATCATCCACTCGGGACGGTTGCGGTCGCGGCTAGCGCGGAACGACTCTACCACTTGAAGGCGCTTCAAAGCTTCGTTTTTGCGCTGCATAGATGAGTCGGAGTTGGCACGGTCGCGAAGTTCGTAAGAGAGGCTATCGAGGTCGATGCGCTGCAGAAGGTCGTAAACGGCCTCGGCACCCATCTTGGCAATAAACTTGTTGGGGTCGGTGTCTTCAAGATACTGATTGTCTTTAGGCAACTTCTTGAGCAGGTCGATGTATTCGTCCTCGGTGAGGAGGTCGTTGACCATCACGTCGTCGGCAAGCGGACCAGGCTGAATGACCACGTAGCGCTCGTAGTAGATGATGGAGTCGAGCTTCTTGGTGGGGATGCCTAACAGATAACCCATCTTGTTGGGAAGAGAACGGAAGTACCAAATGTGAGCTACGGGCACAACGAGCTGGATGTGACCGGCACGCTCACGACGCACTTTCTTCTCGGTGACCTCAACACCGCAACGATCGCAGACAATGCCTTTGTAACGGATGCGCTTGTATTTTCCACAGTGGCACTCGTAGTCCTTCGTCGGACCAAAAATGCGCTCGCAGAACAAACCGTCACGCTCGGGCTTATAGGTGCGGTAGTTGATGGTCTCGGGCTTCAACACCTCACCATACGAATTGGCCATAATTTCCTCGGGCGATGCGAGGCCAATGGTTATCTTCGTAAAGTTAGTCTTTATCTTATTATCTCTTTTAAATGCCATTTTTGTAAGAATGATTGAGAGTGGAAAAGGGGTGTTTATTTACGGCTGAAGCATACCGACCTTTCTTCATGCCCCGCAGCTTAGCGAGGGGAAGGGTCGAACTAAGGAAGGGTTGTTTGCTTCACTCTGCTTCTCCACCTGAAAGGGGGAGAGTATGCTCCGCCTGAAATAAGACTTTTTCTTAATCGAGCGTGATGCTCAAACCTAAGCCACGAAGCTCGTGCAACAACACGTTGAGCGATTCGGGAATGCCAGGCGTGGGCATGGGGTCGCCCTTGACAATGGCCTCGTAGGCTTTGGCACGACCGGTAACATCGTCCGACTTGATGGTAAGAATTTCCTGAAGTACGTGGGATGCACCGAAGGCCTCGATGGCCCAAACTTCCATCTCACCAAAACGCTGACCACCAAACTGGGCTTTACCACCAAGGGGCTGCTGAGTGATGAGTGAGTAGGGACCGATGGAACGGGCGTGCATCTTGTCCTCAACCATGTGACCGAGTTTCAACATGTAGGTCACACCCACTGTTGCTTTCTGGTCGAAGGCTTCACCGGTGGCACCGTCGTAAAGCTGGGTAGAGCAGTAGCGGGGAAGGCCGGCTTTGTCGGTCCATTCGCAAAGATCTTCCAACTTGGCACCGTCGAAGATAGGTGTGGCGAATTTCACGCCTAACTTGCGACCAGCTGCACCCAACACGGCTTCGAATATCTGACCAATGTTCATACGTGAAGGCACACCCAGAGGGTTCAACACGATGTCGACAGGAGTACCATCGGCAAGGAAAGGCATATCTTCTTGACGAACCACCTTCGACACGATACCCTTGTTACCGTGACGACCGGCCATCTTATCGCCGACACCAATCTTACGCTTCTTGGCAATGTAAACCTTGGCTTGCTGAATGATGCCCGAGGGAAGATAGTCGCCAATGGTGATGGCGAACTTCTTGCGCTTGAGCACAGCGTCGAGTTGGTTATACTTCTTCAAATAGTTAATTACAAGCTGACGAATCAACTTGTTGGCGTGAGCGTCGTCGGTCCAATCGTGGAGTTCAACCGAGGTGAAGTCGAGAGCGGTGAGCACGTTCTTATTAAACTTGATGCCCTTGGCAATGACCTCTGAACCGATGTTGTCTTTCACACCCATCGACTCCTTGTCGCTGATGAGCGAGAGGAGCTTGTCAATCATAATGGCCTTCAGTTCGGCAGTGTCCTTAGTGAAGTCGTCGTCGAGCTTCTGAAGTTTCACCTTATCGGATGCCTTCTCGCTACGAGTTTTCTGCACACGGGCAAAGAGGCGCTTGTTGATTACAACACCTGCCAACGAGGGATTGGCCTTGAGCGAAGCATCCTTCACATCACCAGCCTTGTCGCCGAAGATGGCACGGAGCAACTTCTCTTCAGGAGTGGGATCGCTCTCACCCTTAGGCGTGATCTTACCAATGAGAATGTCGCCAGGAGCTACACGGGCACCGATGCGGATGATACCGGTTTCGTCCAAATCCTTTGTGGCGTCTTCGCTCACATTGGGAATGTCGTTGGTGAACTCTTCCATACCACGCTTCGTTTCGCGAACCTCGAGCGAGTATTCATCTACGTGAACGGAGGTGAGGATGTCTTCACGAACCATGCGTTCGTTCAACACAATGGCATCCTCGTAGTTGTAACCCTTCCAAGGCATGTAGGCCACCAAAAGGTTACGGCCCAAAGCGAGTTCGCCATTTTCTGTGGCATAACCCTCGGTGAGGATGTCGCCTTTGTGAACGCGTTGACCTTTATCGCAGATGGGACGAAGGTCGATGGTCATATTTTGGTTGGTACGACGGAACTTGGGAATGTCGTACTCTTTCACATTCGAATCGAAGCTTACAAATTCTTCGTCCTCGCTGCGCTCGTAAGCAATGCGGATGGTGTTGGCGTCAACATATTCTACCACACCTTCGCCCTCGGCCGTAATCATGGTGCGAGAGTCTTCGCAAACTTGCTTCTCAATGCCCGTACCTACGATAGGAGCCTCACTGCGAATGAGGGGAACGGCCTGGCGCATCATGTTCGATCCCATCAATGCACGGTGGGCATCATCGTGCTCCAAGAAGGGAATGAGCGAAGCGGCGATTGAGGCAATCTGCTGCGGCGACACGTCCATCAATTCTACTTCTGAGGGAGGCACAACGGGATAGTCGGCATCCTGACGGCATTTTACCTTGGTGCGGATGAACGAGCCATCGTCGTTCAAGGGGGCATTTCCCTGGCCAATCACCTTGGCTTCTTCTTCTTCGGCCGAGAGGTAAACAATCTCGTCGTTGTTGAGGTTGACCATTGAATTTTCTACCTTACGGTAAGGCGTTTCAATGAAACCAAGACGGTCGATCTTTGCGTAAACGCAGAGTGAAGAAATCAAACCGATGTTAGGACCTTCAGGCGACTCAATGGGGCAGAGACGACCGTAGTGGGTGTAGTGCACGTCGCGCACCTCGAAACCGGCACGCTCACGCGACAAACCGCCAGGACCTAAGGCTGAAAGACGACGTTTGTGAGTGACCTCGGCCAAGGGATTGGTCTGGTCCATGAACTGCGACAGAGCGTTCGTTCCGAAGAAGGAGTTGATAACGCTAGAGATGGTCTTGGCGTTGATCAAATCGGTGGGGGTGAACACTTCGTTGTCGCGAACGTTCATGCGCTCACGGATGGTGCGGCTCATACGGGCCAAACCAATAGCGAACTGATTAGAGAGCTGCTCGCCAACGGTGCGTACACGACGGTTGCTCAAGTGATCGATATCGTCGACAGTGGCCTTGGAGTTAATCAACTCAACGAGGTACTTGATAATCTCAATGATGTCTTCACGAGTCAACACGCGAACGCTCATGTCCGTGCCCAAGTTGAGCTTCTTGTTGATGCGGTAGCGACCTACTTCGCCCAAATCGTAACGCTTTTCTGAGAAGAAAAGGTTATTGATGACTTCGCGAGCTGATGCATCGTCGGCAGGGTCGGCGTTACGAAGTTGACGGTAGATGTAGTTGACAGCTTCTTGCTCTGAGTTAGAGGGATCCTTCATCAACGTGTTGAAGATGATGGAGTAGTCGGTAGAAGTGCCTTCCTCGGGGTGAACCAAGATGCTTTGTTCGCTTGAATTGAGAATCTTTTCTACTGCATCTTCTGTAATTTCGGCACCGCGTTCGAGCACGACCTCGGTACGCTCAACCGACATTACTTCACCAATATCGCTATCACCGAAATCTTCAATCGTGGTGCTGAGCACACGGGCGGCGAGCTTGCGACCGATGAGCTTCTTGAGGTTGGTTTTGTTTACCTTGAACTCTTCGGCAAGGTTGAAAATCTGAAGAATGTCTTTATCGCGTTCGAAACCGATGGCGCGAAGCAGAGTGGTAACGGGCAATTTCTTCTTACGGTCGATGTAGGCATACATCACATTGTTGATGTCCGTTGCGAACTCTATCCAAGAGCCTTTGAAGGGGATGATACGGGCTGAATAGAGCTGCGTACCATTGGCATGCACGCTAGAGCCGAAGAACACGCCCGGCGAGCGGTGCAATTGGGAAACTACTACGCGCTCGGCACCGTTGATAATGAACGTGCCATTCTCTGACATGTAGGGGATGCTACCCAAGAACACGTCTTGCACTACGGTGTCGAAATCCTCGTGGTCGGGGTCGGTACAGTAGAGCTTGAGTTTGGCTTTGAGGGGCACGCTATAGGTGAGTCCACGTTCCAAGCATTCGTTAATGGTGTAACGCGGTTCATCGATGTAGTAATCGATAAATTCTAAGACAAAGTTGTTGCGAGTGTCAGCAATGGGGAAGTTCTCTGCAAAAACTTTGTATAGTCCGTCGTTCTTACGCAATTCGCTTGGAGTGTCGAGCTGCAAGAAATCTTTGAAAGACTTTAACTGAACGTCCAAGAAATCGGGATAGGGCATCGGATTCTTGATGGACGCAAAGTTTACACGGTTGTTAATTACGGAAGACATTCGTCGATTTATGTTGAATGAATGAATGTGTTAATGAGAAGGCTATATGCCTGTATTTAAGAGTAATTCTAATTTCCTGAAATAGAAATTTGATGCTACCGGGAGTGTGTTTGAATTTAAATGCTTTGTGTACGAATTTACATTCAAAAAGTCACATTCAAGAGCATGCTAATTGCAATTCAGAATAATGGAATACTAAAAACAGGATTTCTAGAACAACCCTTAAAAAACATATAGACACAAAAAGGTTATGAACCCTCTACCAGAAGATTCATAACCGTTACCCTTATGGGGGAATTTCTTATTAAGCGAGTTCTACTTCAGCACCAGCTTCTTCGAGAGCCTTCTTGAGTGCTTCAGCTTCTTCCTTAGCAACGCCTTCCTTAACCTTAGAAGGTGCACCGTCTACGAGATCCTTAGCTTCCTTCAAGCCAAGACCGCAGTGTTCCTTAACAGCCTTAACTACTTGGAGTTTAGCAGCACCTGCGCTCTTGAGAACTACGTCGAATGAAGTCTTCTCTTCAGCAGCAGCAGCACCACCAGCTGCAGGACCGGCAGCAACAGCAACAGCTGCAGCAGCGGGTTCAATTCCATACTCTTCCTTGAGGATAGTTGCCAACTCGTTTACTTCTTTAACTGTCAAATTTACCAATTCTTCAGCGATAGCTTTGATATCTGCCATTTTCTTAAATGTATTTTTTTGTTTTTATTTCTTGTTTGTTTGGTTTACCCGTAACGAAATAATGGAGTTCGGGATTTATTCGGGACGTTCGCCCAAAGTTTTAAGCACACCGTGAATGGTCTGACCTGCACCAGAAAGGGCAGAGATGACGTTCTTGGCGGGAGACTGCAGAAGGGCAACAACTTCGGCGATAACCTCGTTTTTGCTCTTGATTGCGCAGAGAGTGTCGAGCTGGTCTGCACCAACATAGAAACCTTCTTCAGCGTAAGCTCCTTTGAGAGCGGGAATTCCGTCTTTGCCAGTTTCCTTAATGAGCTTGGCAGGAACATTAGCTGTGTCGCAGAAGAATACTGCAGTAGTACCTTTGAGGCAATCGTAAAGCGGAGTGTAGTCTACGTCAGATGCCTCGAATGCCTTGTGCAAAAGAGTGTTCTTAACAACTACCATCTTGATGTCAGAGCCGAAGCACTTGCGGCGAAGAGCTGAAGTAGCTTCAGCGTTCATACCAGTTACATCAACGAGGTAGAAGTGTGCGTATTGCTTGATTTGTTCACCGAGCTGGTCGATGATGATAGCTTTATCTTCCTTCTTCATGATTGTAATTCAAATTAGATTTCTTCTACAGTCTTAGGATCAACCTTGATACCCTTGCTCATGGTAGAGGAAAGATAAACACTCTTTACATATGTACCTTTGGCACTTGCGGGCTTGAGCTTGATGATGGTAGCCATAAATTCTTTGGCGTTACCGAAAATTTGCTCAGGGGTGAAAGATACTTTACCGATTGAAGTGTGAACGATACCGCTCTTGTCAACCTTAAAGTCAATCTTACCTTGCTTAACCTCACGAATTGCCTTAGCAACATCCATAGTTACAGTACCACTCTTGGGGTTAGGCATCAATCCGCGAGGACCGAGTACACGACCGAGGGCACCAATTTTACCCATGATGGCGGGCATTGTGATGATTACATCAATGTCAGTCCAACCACCCTTGATTTTCTCAATGTATTCATCGAGACCTACGTAGTCAGCGCCAGCTTCTTTTGCAGCAGCTTCGGCATCAGGCGTACAGAGGCAGAGAACGCGTACAGTCTTACCAGTTCCGTTGGGCAGTGAAACTACACCACGAACCATTTGGTTAGCCTTACGAGGATCTACGCCTAAGCGTACGTCAATATCGACTGAAGCATCAAACTTGGTAGTGGTGATTTCCTTTACCAAAGATGCAGCTTCTTTCAACGAATATGCCTTCCCTGCTTCAATTTTGTCAGCGACTAACTTCTGATTTTTTGTCAGTTTACTCATTGTTCAAATTTGAAGTTTAAAATTATTCACCAGGGAAGTCACCCTTTACTGTGATACCCATGCTGCGGGCAGTACCAGCTACCATACGCATTGCACTTTCAACTGTGAAGCAGTTTAAGTCGGGCATCTTGTCTGTTGCAATAGCCTTAACCTGTTCCCAAGTGATTTCAGCAATCTTGGAACGGTTAGGTGCAGCAGAGCCGCTCTTCTTTTTGGCTGCTTCCAGCAATTGAATTGCTACAGGAGGAGTCTTTACGACGAAGGTGAAAGACTTGTCGTTGTAATAGGTGATCACAACGGGAAGTACTTTACCTGCCTTCTCCTGAGTTCTGGCGTTGAACTGCTTGCAGAAATCCATGATGTTGATACCCTTGGAACCGAGAGCGGGACCTACGGGAGGAGATGGATTTGCAGCGCCGCCCTTAATCTGTAATTTGATTAATCCAGCAACTTCTTTAGCCATTGTTATTTATTAGAGATTTAATTGTGACGTGGAATCGTTTCTTGCTTACCGTAACATTGTAAACAAAATCCTATTCCTTTTCAATCTGCATAAAACCGAGGTCGAGTCCGGTGTTGCGACCAAAGACCTTAACGATAACGGTAACCTTCTTCTTATCTTCGTCAATCTTTTCGATTGTTCCGGAGAATCCGCTGAAGGGACCATCGACAACCTTGACGCTTTCGCCTACGATGTACGGAATTTCGATTTCTTGGGGTTCGTCCTCCAATTCGTCGACCTTTCCGAGGATACGGTTCACTTCATTCTCACGAAGCGGCGTGGGATTATCCATGCCACCGAGGAAACCGAGCACATTAGGAGTGTTGCGGAGCTCGTGAACTGTTTCACCAACTAGTCTAGCCTCTACAAGAACATAGCCGGGAAGATAGAGACGTTCTTTGATAACTTGCTTGTTACCTCTGAGTGCTTTTACCTTCTCGGTTGGGATGAGTACTTGCGAAACATGACCGCCTAAGCGGCCATTCTTAATTTCGGCATCAATGTACTCTTTCACCTTCATTTCTTTACCGCTTACAGCACGCAAAACGTACCATGCCATTTCTGCTTGTGCCATATTCGATTAAATTTGAGGGTAAATAAGTTGCATGATTGACTCAAAAGCCGTATCCATAAGGTACACCACGAATGCTATGATGATGGAAGCTGTTAACACAACAATCGCGCTGTGAGTCAACTCCTTTCTCGTAGGCCACGTAGTCTTATGAGATAATTCGTCGTATGAATTTTTGCAATATGCAATTACTTTCTGGAACATATATGTGTCGTTTAGCACGGGAAGAGAGGCTCGAACTCCCGACACCTGGTTTTGGAGACCAGTGC
>CAVKKI010000107.1:0-8565 GCA_963656725.1 Oribacterium sp.
ATTCTACAATATGAAAAACCTATCGGCAGCGACCAAAAGGGCAAATTTATAGTGAATAGAAAGAAAGAGAAGGTGCTTACACAAGAAGAGCAACCTCTGATATTCTATCGCTATAACGATAACTATGCCTACTGCGAAACCTACTCCTTCGAGCGTAAACTCCAGGCAAAAACTGAGAGCGAAAGAAAGAAACTAAAGAATGCTGTACCCGAGAATGTGGTGAAGTTTCTAGAAGACGTCACATTTAAAGATTTCACCGAAAAAAAATAAGCTCACTCTAAGAGCGACGCGTCCCCCATCGGTACTAAAGGAGACACTAGAAGCTAGAGCAAAAAATAAGTCAGGTAAAAAAGGCTATAATGCATTCTCTACCTGATTTATTTTTTTTCTGATACGTGGATACGTCGTTTCTAAACGAGCGTCCCAATAAGCTAGCATCACCCTTAGCGCTTGCTTGCAAAGTAAAAAACTTGTATATTTGCCCCAACAATCAATCTTTAAGTAAAACATTATGAACAGAAAAACACTCTTTGCCCTTGGCCTTGGACTAACGCTTACCCTCGGCCTTGACTCATGTAAGGACAACGACCTCATTGATGGAGACGCAAACGGCGGCGGTGAAGATACGGAATTGACCGACGCCAAAGCACAAAAGTATCAAGCCTTGCAAAACTTGCTCGGCGCATTGGCCGATGTAGACTCGTTACCCTCGAATTGGGACTCGAAAGACTACACCGTCGCACCCACCGTGGGCGTGCTCAAAGACGATGCGCAGCCCCACATTCGTTACGTGTCCACCACCAGCCAGGCCGAAGCCGACCGCATCTATCGCAGCTATCTTTCGAAAGACGTGAGTGCCACACCCTCTGACGACTCTTGGCAAATGGACGGCATTGGAACCATGCAGTTTCATCTAGAAAACGAGCCCAACCACTACGCCACGCTCAAAATAAACGTGCAGCAACTGCCCACTCTAGAAGAAATACGTTTTGTGAACGAAGCCTATATGGGCAACAACGGATGGATCGCGCCCAAAGGTTGCTACTACTCGTTTGGCGACGTAGTGTTACAAGACGTGGTGGGAGCTGACGACCCTAACAAAAACCCAACCCACACCCCCACCCTTTGGGTATGCGTGCGCCCCTGCAGCACGAATCCCAACCGCCGACAAAGCCATTGGTGCAGTTTACAACTTGTACCCGCTGGTTCGGGCAACATGTCAAACTATCTCGAGGTGGGGACAAATGGGCAAAAGAGCTACCTGCCCACGAAACTCGCCTTCAACAAGAGCGATGCTGAGCGCATGGTGCAAAACTTCTTCAACGTGCTACGCATTATGGCCGCGCCCGATGTGGCACGCAGCGGAAGTTATGCTGGCATCGACGACATTTTGGCTAGCACAAACAGCCAAGCAAGCTACCTCACACTAAGAACCACCAGTTTTATGTGGGACTACCTGAATATATGGACGAAGGACTTTAATCTGACCGATGGATCAACCGTCAGATTATACAAGAAGGACAATCTTGACAACGATAAAGATCTTTTCACGTTGATGAGAAACACATCGAATGATGAAATCAGCATCAACGCCTACTACAACGGCTACACCAAAAACCTCTTCGCAAAGGGCGACTACACCGTCTACAACCTCTACCTCACGACGAAAGGCCAAGCCCCCTTCCTCGACGTGAAGAAGCAAACAGGCTACGTTTTACTCAACGAGGCTTTCGACTTTAGGCAACTAGAGAATGGTCTACGGCCTAAATCTAATTTTGAAGTGAACTCTGATGCCGATAATAAAAATTCGGCCTATCAGTTTATCGTAAAATACCGCACAGGTGCCGAGCTCGAGGGTTACAGCCACTCCACCATCGACGTAGACCCAAGCATGAGTTTTGAGAAAAGGACAAACAACAACCGCATCACAGACCTTCTAGTGTCAGGTTTATGGTTAAAAAAGAAGGCCTACACCCGCTACAACGACAAGAATGGAAAAGTTCAAACGCTGCTTCCCTTCTTCAGCATTGGTGACATTGTGACTAGCAGATTGGTCAATGGAAAAGAACCAGAAAATTACTTCAACTTCTGCGTGCGCAATGCCTACGACAAGTTTGGAAACAACGATGAGAGTTTAAAGAATAATGCTCTCTTTATGGGCTATGGCGGCACCGAAAATATGCGGGTGCAACCCACCGAAAAGGACATTGCGGCGGGCCTCTACCGCATGCTCAAGGCAGCACTCATCTTCAGCAATGAAGCAGAACAATACTTCAGCGAAGAATCTGATTACCGCAACCAATATGAAAACAAAGAGGAGGTAGAAACCAATGACCCCCAATCGAGATTAAGCTATCTGAAATCACTCTATATGCTCTACCTAGTGACAACATATAGGAAGATGTTTGCCCACTTCGAAGCCAATTATGACGATAAAAAGCGAGTGGCTCGACTCACGGCAAAAATCGGTTCGGACTACTACACTCTCGAACTCACCCGCACCGGGCAAGGGAAAGACCTTCAAGACTCCTACCGCTTGATCAAAGAGAAAAACTGTGATAAAGTCATTTCGGGTTCTCTCAACTTCTACACCTACAATGATCAATTTGGCATGCATGAGGACTATAGCTACACCCGCACACTTGTAGCCAAAAGCAAAGACGACCGCGATTTTCTGAAAACCGCTCTGGCCGATGATTTGAAGAATTTTTATGATAATTTACAGCAATAGGCTTTCTCTGAAGAGAGGAAAATTCTGCAAACCAGAGAAACGCAGTTCGCCTCAGCACTAGAAGAAACACTAGCGACTAAAGCCTAAAAAGAGCAAACTGAAAGACGGCTCCCGCAAGGAAAAAGCACTTGCGGGGGCCGTTTTTCAAAAAAAACAATTACCTTTGCATTGGTCTTGACAAATACCGCCGTATTTTGCAAGGCCAAGCAACCTATAAATCAGCTATAACTCAAGAAAAGAAACAATAAAGAAAATGCAAGACACCATTTTGGCCATATCAGGCAAGCCCGGTCTGTACCGCCTCATTTCTCAAGGACGCGGAATGCTCATTGTAGAAACCGTTAGCACCGACAAAAAGCGTTTGCCCGCAGGCGCTCGCGACAGAGTGACCTCGCTCAACGACGTTTCGATGTACACCGACGATGGAGGCGACAAGCCCCTCATGGAAATTTTCCAAACCATCGCCAACAACGAAGGTGGAAAGGCCACAGCCATCGACTATAAGAAAGCAACCAAAGCTGAATTAGCCGACTTCATGGCCAGCGCACTACCCAACTACGACCGCGACCGCGTGCACGACTCCGACATCAAAAAGCTCATTCAGTGGTACAACATCCTCGTCAATGGTGGCTACACCCAGTTTGTAGACCCTCAAGAAGAAGCCGAGCAACAGCCCGAAGCTAAAACAGAAGAATAAACCCACACGGAGGCTCCCCCCCTCCGAAAGCGCTTGCCCTAGCCACAAACGGCTTGAGCAAGCGTTTTTTATTAGCTTACACTTTGCATAAAACGGAATTTGCCGTAAATTTGCAACGAACTTCTTAACCTAAACACACCCCTCACACAGCCACACCGTCAACGTTGGTGTGCAAGGGGCAATCTACACGAAATCACATTCTTACACTCTTTCCAAAACAAACCATAAAAAAGGAGTGGCTTGTTTCGGACCAACAAGTAGTATGAAAAATAACCAAACCATAAACTCTATGATGCATCAACACAAGCCGCATCTGCGCAACAAGCTGCAAGGCATGCTCACATTCGCCTTGCTATGCAGCGCCAGCCTCAGTTCGTGGGCTCAGCTAAGCACAGATAAGGTGTATTACATTAAAAGCACAGAAACGGGCAACGTAGTGTCGCACGGCAACAATGGGGCTAAAGACACTGAGGTAAAGACAGAAGCGCTCTCAGAAGCAGTTGGCGGACAAAGATGGACACTCAAAGCCACTGGCAACGACAATGAATATATCATTGTGAGCGACAACTACCCCAACGTAGCCATCGACGCAGCCCCCGACAAGAACTACTATCCCGTGCTTTGGACGGCCGACACCGGAAGCGAGAACGAGATTTTCCAAATCCTTCCCGTTGAAGGCAAGGAAAACACCTATCAGATTGTGTGGAGCAAGAACACCGCCCGCCGACTGATGGAGAAGAAAAACAACAAGCTCAACTTCTCTGACGAGAAAGAAAGCGTCGGCCTTGGCACCCAGTTCGTGTTTGAAGAAACCACACACCAAGACCCCGTGCGCAACTATTGGGAAGACGAAACCTTCTTCAAAGAAAACAAACTCGATCCTCATGCCACCTTCATGCCCTATGGCAACACCGAGAAGTTACGCGCCGACAGCGAAAGATATGCTCACCCCTGGGTTAACCCCACGGGCGCAGAGTGGTTATCGCTCAATGGTTTGTGGAACTTGAAGTTCACCACCGAAGTGGCCAAGCGTCCGCAAGAGGACTTCTACGCCGACGATGTGGACGCCACTAAATGGGACACCATCAGTGTGCCCTCGTGCCTCGAAATGAAAGGCTATGGCGACCCCTACTACATCAACGTAGAGTACCCCTTCGTCGACAACTCTCCCTACATCAACATGAAGTCGGGATGCAAAAACGGCGTGGCCTCCTACCGTCGCAACTTCACCCTGCCCGCCGGCTGGACCGATAAGCGCACCGTGCTCCACTTCGATGGCATCTACAGCGCCGCTTACGTGTGGGTAAACGGCCAATATGTGGGCTACACACAAGGCGCCAACACCGACTCAGAGTTTGACATCTCTGCCGTAGTGCGCGAAGGCGAAAACAACGTGGCCGTACAAGTAATTCGCTTCAGCGACGCCTCCTACCTCGAAGACCAAGACATGTGGCGCATGAGCGGCATCCATCGCGACGTCTACCTCTACTCCACCCCCAAAACCTTCGTGGGCAACCACATCATTCACAGCGAATTTAAATCGCCCTACACCAGCGCCAACCTCAACGTAGAGGTCAACGTGCAAAACCCCACCGGCGAAGCCACCACCAAGAAAGTGCGCGCTCGCTTGCTCAATCCCGCAGGTGAACTGGTGGAAGAGCAAACCATCGACGTGGCTCTCGCTGCCGACCAAACGGCAAAGACCGACACCATTGCTTTCAGCACCCTAAGCAACGTACAGGCATGGACCTCAGAGCAGCCCAACCTCTACACCCTCGAGCTAGCCCAACTCGACGCTAACGGCAACGAAGAAATGGCCTTTGCCACCAAACACGGCTTCCGCAACGTCTACGCTTCGAGCGGCAAAGTCTACGTCAACGGCAAGCGCTTCTTCTTCAGTGGCGTGAACACACAAGACACGCACCCCGTGCACGGCCGCTCCATCGACGTGGC
Source organism: Oribacterium sp. (assembly GCA_963656725.1). GTDB lineage: Bacteria > Bacteroidota > Bacteroidia > Bacteroidales > Bacteroidaceae > Alloprevotella. The sequence continues at coordinate 5,382 of CAVKKI010000107.1, forward strand.
CACCATGTTGCGCGACGTAACGCTCATGAAGCAAGCCAACGTCAACCTCGTGCGCACCTCACACAGTCCGCGCCAAAGCAAGATGTACGACATGTTCGACTACTACGGCCTCTTCTGCATGGACGAAGCCGACATTGAGTGCCACTACAACTGGGAACAAGGCGGCAACACCATTTCGCGTGCTGATAGTTGGAAACCCCAATTCATCGACCGCACCCTTCGCATGGTGCAACGCGACCGCAACCACCCCTCAGTGGTGTTCTGGAGTCTGGGTAACGAAAGCGGCACCGGCCAAAACTTGCAAGCCACTTACGACACCATCAAAGCCATCGACCCCACTCGCATCGTACACTATGAAGGAGCCACCCGCGGCGGCGCAAGCTACACCGACCTCTACAGCGTGATGTATCCCAACCTCTCGAGCGTAGTGGCCGTGAAAGCCAATAGCAACGAGCGTTCGCAGCCCTTCTTCATGTGCGAGTTTGCCCACTCCATGGGTAACGCCACGGGCAACTTCCCCGAATATTGGAACACCATCCGCAGTTCTTCCTGCGGCATGGGCGGTTGCGTGTGGGACTGGGTAGACCAAAGCATCTACCGCGCCGACGACATCAAAAACAACACGCTCACCGAAAACGGTTATCCTAAATACCGCACGGGTAACGACTTCGGCGGCCCTCACCAAGGCAATTTCGTGAACAACGGTCTCATCCCCGCCGACCGTTCTTGGACGCCTAAATTGGCCGAAGTGAAGAGTGTGTACGCCCCCATCGCCTTCGGCTCTTACAACAAACGCAGCAAAACGGTGAAAGCCGCCAGCCGCCTCGTCTTCACCGACCTCAACCAATACAACGTGGTGTGCACCCTTCTGCGCAACGGTGAAGAAATAGAGACCGACACCGTGGCACTGGCCTCAACCGAGCCGGGCGAAAACGCCACCATCACCCTGCCCTTCACCACCACCATCGACAACAAGGCAGAGTATATGCTCAACCTCACGGCCGTGCTCAAAAACGCCACTTCGTGGGCCGAAGCCGGCTACCCCATCAAGGAGCAACAAATTGAGCTAAGCACCTACTCGCCCAAACTCTCTGCCAACACCCCTACCAATCAAGGCGCTCAAGAGCTGATTTTGCAGACCAATCAATATGGCAACTACCAAATCGACAACGACAAGGTACACATTCTTTTGGACAAGACCACAGGCCGCTTGCGCGAATGGAGCTACGCCGACTATGCCTTGATTAGCACGCTCGGCAACTCGTTCACCTACGACAACTTCCGTTGGGTGGAGAACGATGAAGCCGCTGGCAACAACCTAAGTTCGTCAAACGGCATCACCAGCCGCAAACTCACCAAAGCCCCCGCAATGAACGCCGACGGCAGCGTTAGCTTCAGCACCACCGAGTCGGGCTCTTACTGCGACGTGGTCTACACCTATACCTGCTATGCCGACGGCACACTCGACCTCAAGAGCGAGTACACCTCAAAGCAAGTAGACAACCTGCGACGCATCGGCACGAAACTCATTCTGCCCAACTCATTCACCCAAGCAGCCTACTACGCTCGCGGCCCCTGGGAGAACTACGTCGACCGTCAATCGGCAGCCCTCGTAGGTCGCTACCAATCGTCGATTGCCGACTTCTTTGCCTCATGCCCCCACCCCCAATCGTGCGGCAACCATGAAGGCATGCGCGAACTCGAACTCACCGACACGCTCACAGGCTTCAAGCTACACATGCAAGCCGAAGGGCAAGTGGCCTTCTCCGTGCTCAACTACGACGACTACACCATGGCCTCTACCACCCACCGTTGGGAACTCACTCCGGGCAACGTGGTGCTCCACCTCGACTACTACCAGAAAGGTCTGGGCAACGGTAGTTGCGGCAAAGGCACTGGCACACTCGACCAATATTGCTGCCCCGTAGGCACCTTCACCAACACCGTGCGCTTCCGTCCCTTGCTAAAGGGCGAAACCACCGCTGTAGAGAATGCTTCACTCACCACCTCCGACCTCAGCGTTAGCGTGGCAAACGGCATAATCACTTGCAAAGGCTCAATTGAAGCTGGCACCACCCTCAACGTCTACGACCTCGGTGGCGCACTCGTGGCTTCAACCACCGCCCCCAGCCACACGCAGCAACTCAGTGCCTCTATCGCCACACAACCTCGTGGCACCTACCTCGTAAGGGTGCAAGGCACCACCTTCAAGGTAATTAAGTAAGGACTGATGCCCTGCTTTCAACACTACACACAAATTGGGCTTACATGCTAAAACACGAAAGCATGTAAGCCCATTTGTTTGCCAAGAAAGCACCGCAATGAATGCAAGCACATTTCTATTTTACAATGAAACGCTAGCTCGCGCCCTAATCATCTAAAACAACATTCTGTATCATAACCCATATAACACTCTTGTATATGACACCCCACCGCATCTTATTCATCTGCCTCGGCAACATTTGTCGCTCGTGCACGGCAGAAGAGATTTTCCGCACCCTCGTGCAACAAGCCCAACGAAGCGCAGAGTTTGAAATCGACTCTGCCGGAATGATTAACTACCACGAGGGCGAACTCCCCGACGAGCGAATGCGCCAACACGCCCGCCGCCACGGCTACGAACTCACCCACCGCTCACGCCCCGTCACGCTTGACGATTTCGACCACTTCGACCTCATCGTGGCCATGGACCACAACAACATGAAGTCGCTGCTACGCCTTGCCCCCAACGAGCAAGCCACAAAAAAAGTGGTGTACATGGCCAACTACCTTCAGCATCACCCCGAAGCCTACAGCATCCCCGACCCCTACTATGGCGGAGCCGACGGTTTCGAACTCGTTATCGAGCTACTAGAAGATGCCTGCGCGGGGTTGCTACAACAATTCTGAAAGTAATTGTATGGCACAGTCTGCGGCGGCAATTTTATAGAGCTAATGCAGTTTACGTTACTCCTTCATAAGTAGACATTCAGAAATAATTTTATAATAAGTAGGTGATCAAAATTATTTTTATGTAACGACTGAGATAATTATCAACGCGGGCTGAAAAATCGTGCAAGGCGAACGCAATGCCAAGCTTGCTTGAGCATTGAAGAGCCGCAGCCGATTTTGTCAAAGAAAAGCCCAATGTATGCACCTAGCCCAGGGCAAGCGAAGCGGCGCCCTGGGTTAAATCGCTAGCGGA
>CAVKKI010000108.1:0-8564 GCA_963656725.1 Oribacterium sp.
CCGTAAGACGATCACTATAAAGATTGTTGCTTTTCTTCGTAGGATTGCTTTCGGCTTCAGTAGGAGTAACCAAAGCGGGGTTGTTACGTTTGAAAATGAGATTTACCAAACGAAAACCTTCTTGCAAATCGGCCAAATCGATGGAGTTGTTGATAATACCCAAACGAGCGATAGCTTCAGCTTTGATGAGCATCACATCGGTCAAGCGATAGATAGGCCAGTGTGCGTTGTTTGCCGAAGAAGTACGACCAGAGAAAGAGGTCATAACGTTAGAAGAAACAAGATCTTCAGAATCACTGATAGTGAAAGTTGTAAGAACAAACTTGATGATAGGTTTGCTCGTAGCTGAAGAAGGATAATAACAAGTTTCGAGCAAACGAAGGTCAGTCTTACCGTATCCGATTTCAGGGTCAACCGAAGTGGCTTGAGAAATCAGGTTATTGGAAAGGGTCATTGTGCCCGGAGTGAACTGGTTATTTGAGTATGTAGAGAAGTAACCGTTAACAGTGGAGTTAACTACCGTGCTTCCATCATACTGCAACTCAAGAACACCTTCTCTTGAGTTTTGAGTCACGAAATTATTTGTGTAGGGAACATCACTAATGGTCGTTGAGTTACGATCATTGAGATACAAGGGATAAGGTTGAGTGCGCTCTTCCTCGGTGTAGGTAGAGTTGCTTTCGCTCATATCCTTGTCATATTCCTGCTTCAACTTGTCAATAACCTGCTGCGCATAGTCTTTAGACTTTTGCAAGCATTCTTTTACCAAATTGTTGCAGTAAGAATCAGTGATTTCCGTACCATCTGTGCCATCCGTGCCGTAAGTTTTGTAGCCAGTGATATTACCCGATTCGTCGGTAATGGCCACATCATCCAAATTGATGTTCTTTGTTACGCCATCAGATGTACCCTTGCTAACGTAGTCCTTGAGCATACAAGCGCGCCACAAATACATGTCGGCGAGCAAAGCCTTCACGCCGTTCTTCGTAAAGCGGCCACAGTTTTCAGAATCCGATCCGTAGTTGTCGGCAGCATAGTTCACTGTGTTCTCCATGCTCTTGATGCAGTCGCCAAGAATAGCTACGCCCGGAGTGGCAGCGGGATGGCTGGCACGAGCTTCAGCATCGGTGCGGATGGAGTGAGTGACGTAGGGAACGTCGCGATAAGAACGCACAAGGTAGAAATAGTAGAGAGCACGCAAAGCGGTCATCTCTGCAAGGTATACGTTGTAGTCGGAGCGAGTGAAACTCGGGTCGATTTCTTCACCCGGTTTGCTCATATCTTCACCCTTCTCGATTACAAGGTTACAGTAGTTAATGCCCGTGTAGAAACCACTCCAGTCAAACATGCTGTTGCTGGGCTGAAGCACCGCATTCTGCAAGTTGTCGATAGTGGTGTTCGACACCGTATTCAATGTGAGGTTGTCAGAACGCAACTCACCCCACTGAAGAATTTTTCCTGTCTGACCAGAAGCCGCCAATTGGTCGTATGCGGCAGCGCGCACACCATCCAAGTCGGCCTTATCTTGCCAGAAGCTTTCTTCGGGAAGCTTATCAGTAGGCAAGAGTGTGAGGTAGTCGTCGCACGAGGTCAAAGCGCCTGCGCAAACCATCAAGCTTCCTGCCAATAAGAGCTTCGTATATAATTTTTTACTTTTCATAATGATGAGTATGTTTCAGTAAGAGGTAAAGAATGAAGGTTACACCCTCACCTATTTAATATAATAGAGAGAAATGCAAAGGATTGCATCCTATGATTTAGGAAAATTCTATTTCGCTTCACTCAAAGGTGATAGGTAGCACCCTTCATTCTTTAATCCAAAAACTTTTTTAGAAACCGAAGTTCAAGCTGAATGTGAACGAGCGAGAACGGGGAGTCTGTGAGCTATCGATTGCAGGGCTATAACCACTAGCTGAGTGTTCGGGGTCAACACCAGAATACTTAGTCCAGAAGATGAGGTTATTACCAGATGCAGCGATACGCAAAGAGCTCATACCAATCTTCTTCAACTTCTCAGGAGCTACGCTGTAAGAGAGCTGGAAGTATTGGAAGCGAAGGAAGTCGCCGGGTTCTACATAACGGTCACTGATAAGTGAGTTGTAAGTAGTTTTTACGCTCGAACTCATAGCGTGAGGAATGGTAGTTTCCTGACCATTCTTACGCCAGCGGTGTGCAACAGAAGCACATTGGTTCTTATTGCTAGTCATGCTTTCCGCATTCAAACGAGCCAAGTTGATAATCTTGTTACCTACACGGAAGTTGAATGAGGTTTTAAGTTCCCAACGGCCATACTTGAAGTTCACACCGAAACCACCATTGAATTTGGGGTTAGAGGTACCCAAGTAAACCACATCGAGTTCGTCGATGTTACCATCGTGGTTGATATCTTCGTAGATAGCGTCACCACCATCAAACTGGTAGTTCTTACCACCATAATTGAAGTACATGGGAAGGGGGTTACCGTTCTTATCGTAAACTACGTTGCCATTGGCATCGAATACGATAGGAGTAGAGGTAGCCAACCAAGGACGGGGAGAACTCTTGTCGCTAACCCACTTGCTAGCATCGAGGTTGCCTGCAGCAGTGTTGGGGTTACCATACTGGTCGGTCCAGTTGTTCTTGGGGTTCTCCTCACCATTGATGGGTTGGAAGTAACCGTTGTGGTCGTAGTCGTAAGCATATACGCCCTTAAACTTGAAACCGTAGATACCACCCAAAGCGTTACCAATTTGCACACGCTTCATTACCTCGGCATTATTATAGTTAATGTCGGTGTTATAAGAAGCAAGTACAGAAGCGTCCATACTAGTGATAGTGTTCAAGTTCTGAGCCAAGTTGGCACGAAGGTTCATAGAGAACTTGCCAATCTTGAAGATGTCGCGAGTGTTCACGTAAAGTTCCCAACCCTTGTTCTCCATATCACCTACGTTAGCGTATGACAATGAAGAGAAACCGGTAGAAGAAGCAACACGAACGCCCGAGTTCAACAAGTCGGATGTTTTACGATCGTAAACATTCAAGTTGAACTTCAACAAGTCCTCAAACAAACCGAGGTCAACACCAATGTTCCAAGACTTGGTCTTCTCCCAACGAATTTCAGTAAGACGGAGGTTGTTAGGTGTCATTACTGAGGTGCCGTTGTAGGTGTGAGAGTTGGTGCTGTACATATTGTACATCAAACCTTCCGAACTGGGTTGGTTACCCGTGATACCCCAACCGGGAGAGAATGCCAACATGCTGACAACGCTACGCAAGGGCTTAAAGAATTTTTCGTCCGAAATATTCCAACGTCCTGAAATACCAGGGAATAGACCCCACTTTTTACCAGAACCGAAACGGGTGCTACCATCGGCGCGGAGGGTGAAGTCGAAGATGTACTTAGAACCGAAGGCGTAGTGCATAGAAGCAGTACCTGCTGCAGAGTGACCTCTACTGGTTCCTGAGTAAGGATTCTTCAAGTAACCTTCAACGGTGGGGTCGGTGATACCGCCAGTTACACCGTAGATGGTGTGGCCTTGTGAGCTACCGTTGGTTGAAGAAACTTCGAAGCGACCGAGAAGTTGCAATTGGTGATCGGTGTTAGCGAAGTGAGGATGGAATACCAATTGGTGACGAGTGGTGAACTGAAGGCTCTTGCTTTCGTAGTTTCTTGATTCGTTGATTTCATCACTCCAAGAGTTAGAGGTGAGCGAACCAGGATAATAAAGCTGACCAGAAAGCGTGAAAGCATTCATATAAACCTCACCAGAGTAGTCGAGTTGGGTTTCATCATCGCTCTTACCCAACAATTTGTACTCGAGTTTGAACTGAGGTTGGATGGTGTAAGACGATTCGGTACGCCAAGCTTGATTTGCAATGGCCACAGGGTTGCCATTACTGATCATGTCACTCAAATAATATGAAGAACGTCCCGAACTGGCGTCAACCAAGCCACTGGCAGCAGCTTGAGGAGGCATGATAAAATACTCTCCAGTGTTGTAATAACTAGAGGTTTTGTTATCATATTCGTACCGATAAACTGACATATTAGGCATCGCATTGTAGGCGCGACCTAGGATGTTATCGTCGTAGTTCTTATTATTTTTAGTATAAGTTAACGCAAAGTTAGAAGAGAACTTAATACGGTCAGACACCCAGTAGTCCAAGTTCATACGGGTGGTCAAACGGTCGAGCGACTGCTTGATGATAGTACCTGTTTCGTGGTCGTAAGTACCCGACACACGGAACAAAGCCTTTTCACCACCACCAGATACAGAGATACCATAGTTGTGAGTTTGACCAAATTGCGTAACCTCCTTAATCCAGTCCGTATTCTTATTATAGTTGGCATAATAAGAGGGGTGGTCTTGCAAGTACATGATTTCCACGATACTTGACTGTTCTTCAGAAAGGATACGAGGGTTGTGGTAAGCCTCTTTCAACATCATGGTGTAGCCGTCACCGTCAAGCATTTTCATGCCGGTGGGCTGCCATGCGCCAGAGAAGCGGTAGCTGAAGTTGACCTTCGTTTTACCACGAGCACCACGACGAGTGGTGATTTCGATTACACCATTCGAACCGCGTGAACCCCAGATAGCAGTAGCAGCAGCATCCTTCAACACCTTGATGGTACCGATATCTTCGGGAGCAACCTGAAGAAGGGTGGCAAACTGCTCTTGGTTATCCATGTTGTCGAGGTCGAGCTCGCTTGTGCTGTAGTCTTCAAGGATGTTACCATCCACCACAATCAATGGGTTCTGACTACCATTGATAGAAGACACACCACGCAAACGCATCGTAGAACCAGAACCAAGGTTACCAGAATTAGACACGATGTCGAGACCTGCAATTTCACCTTGAAGAGCATCGGCAGCCGTTTCGAAAGACAGACCAGCCATTTGGTCCATATCGAGAGTTTGCTGTGCGGTTGAAATTTCGCGTTCAGGAATTACCAAACCATTCGAACGAGTTTTACGAGTGGTAACGACCTCGGCAGCTTTAAAGGTGTTTTTATCAATCAGTTCGATATTAAATCGGGTGTTGGCACCAATAGGAAGAATCTTAGTTTGGTAGCCAATATAAGACACACGCAATTTGTTGGCGGGGTTTTTCACAACCATTGAGAAGTTACCGCTAGCATCGGTTTGCGCTGCGGTGATGTTACGGTTGTTTTTATCCTGTTCAACAACATACGCCATTACGATAGGTCCGTCGGATTTACTCCAAACGCGACCCGAGATGCGCTTTTGTGCATTAGCGGCTAAGGCACAGAAGAAGCACACGAGAATCGTTGATAGGAACTTTATGTGATTCATAATATTGGAGTTTATTTCTTAAGTTGGAACCTCTTGAGGAATGCTTTTGCCTTAGCAGCTGTAGCCCAGTAATTGGCAAAGTTGCCATTGCACGTATTATCAAAGAGCAGGAACTCCGAACCTTGCAAGCCGTGCAAAACGACGTAAGATGAAGAGGTGATTTTACGTGCGCTGTTGCCGGAAGCATTCAATTCGAAATCGCGAGCAAAGATGTTGAACGTACCATCTGCGGTTGAAACCGAAATGGGGTGAGCGTTTTCGTTGTAGGAAACACCATTGTCGTCAGTGGAGCGAGCATCGAAAACTTTCATACCATTCTTTGTGTGCTTGATTGCCACGGGAATGAAGGTATTGGTTTTGCTATCGGTGCAAGCAGTTTGACTAATGGTTACTTTCGAATCGTTGTATCCGTCAACGAAGTAAGATTGATCGCAGAAGTGATATTTCAAGAAATTGACTAAGCAGGTCACCATGCCTTGAGCCTTGAGTTGCGACTCAGGATAGCTACCCGATTCAACAGTCTCATTTTCTTTCAGTTTCCAACCTGTTGCGCTGTTGTAGTTTGCGCTAACATATTCTTCGATGTCCTCGAGCATGGGAAGACTATCTTGCTGAGCTTTTTCGATAGCTTCGTCAGAAGGAACGAAGATGGTGTAACGGTAGTTGTTGAAGAAACGAACCAATTGCGTATCTTCTGTAGCGTAACGGCTACCCGTGCCCGAACCATTGCCAGAGAAGATAGCGAACTTTTGTTGTTCGGTGATCCAGTCGTTGGTGTTATAAATGGTCTTGTTGTCTTTATCTTTATTAAAGATGTTAGCCAACATTTCGCCGTTGTTACCGAAGATGAAGTTTTTACAGATATCGTAGAATTTGGTGTAGCCCTTTTCAGCCTTGCTCAAAGCTTCGAGTTTTTGCTGTACATTATAAATAGTGGGCTGCATGGGGCGGTCGATGAAATAAGTGTGACCGTTACCATATCCCTCAGAAAGGTCGTAACCCTTCTCTACGTTGCAAGTGAAGTTGTTGCGGGTGTAGGTGTCGTTGTTCACGTCAACCTGGAAACCGCCTTCCACCACCATGCCTGTGCCTTGGCCATCGCTGGGGTGAACGTCAACCACTACGGGAGCACCACTACGAGCTACGTAGTATTTGCGGTCGCTCTCAATTTGCGTTTCGCCGTTGTCTTCACCGTGCACAAGGATGTGTTGGTCCATCATGTCGGTAAGCATCTGAGCCTTCACCTGACCGTAACCGCTCGACACGTTGTCGGTGGCAGCACTACGATAAGTGTTACCCGAGATAGGCGATTGGTTTTTAGCATCCATAGCCTCGTTCACGCTGTATTTATAACCCGTAGCGGCAATAGCAACTTGCTTGTTGCCCGAGCTAGTAATGTCAGCGGGCTCCAACTTCCAATATCTGTAGTTAGCAGCATACTTCGAACCGAAGCTCACAGGGTCGGCATAGCCATAATCGGTAAAGCCCTTGTCCAGAGGAACGAACAAGGAGAAGTGCGACTGCATGGCGAGCAGATAGGTGCTGTAGAATTTGCGAAGAGGAGCCGACTCGAAGTTATTTTTTACGAAGTTATCGTCGGCGTGAATTACGGTGTTCATTACGCGAGCCGTTTGGTCGGTCAAAACGGGACCCGAAACGGAAGCGTAGTCAGGAGGTGTAATCATGTCTTTCAACACGTAAACTACACCATTGTTGGCCAACATCACTTGCTTGATGGCCTTTTTATACTCATCCAACGTAGCATACTGTTCAAACATTTGGTCTTGAGCCGTGTTCATAATGGTCAAGTACTTGCTAGGAACAGTAGAGTTGAACGATTCCTTCATCAAGTTGTTAATCATCTTCACGATGATGTTTTGAGGAATTTGATAAAGGTTGTGCAGAAGGTTTTCCTCAGTGTTTTCCTTATCGCCGTAGTTTTCAATAAGTGAACGACCTACGCCTTCAAGAAAGTATTTCTTCATGGCATCGTCGCAGGGAACGAACATGGCAGCCATATCTTGCTCCTTGGTGGAGTTGTCTACGGTGTAGGCATTCCATCCCGGGTCGTAAGAAAGGCGTGAGATGTCGCTACCAAGAGCTTCTTTATCGGGGTCTTCTGAAATGTTGCCCTTTTGGCCGCGTTGTGCAATGTAGAGTTTTTGGAAGATAGAGTCGGCGGTGATATCGTTCAAGGCTTTATATTCCTCGGTCAAAGTAGCGTCGTAGTAAGGTGCGCTGAAGCGGTCGAGCATGGCGCTGAAGAGCTGAGTATCGGAATTCTTACGAATCATCTCGGCCATATTGTCGGGGGTAACGAGCACCTTATTTAATACGTGATAGTAACCGTTCAAACAAGTAACGTCGGCTTCACCCTTTTTTACCTCAGCGTCGTAAATAAAGCTGCGGTTTTCAGAGTTGTCCCACTTTTCGTCGGTGTCGTCGAGGTTTAGGATGAACGAAACATCTTGAGGCGTGATGTCTTTTTCATTCATCTGAGCCTGCAAGAAGTGAGTAAGCATAGGCGTAGTCTTGTCGAGAGCCAAATACATGCCACCCACCGATTGTTTGCGGAAACGATCCCAATAGCGTTTATCGGGAGTCATTGCGTTTCCTGTTTCGTTGTTCAGGTTGTTAGGAAGTTCGTCCCATTTAAAATAGGGTACATTGTCGGTAGCCGACAGTGCAGAGAGCTGACGCAAGCAAAGATTCTTTACAGGGCCTTGAATGGTAGTTAACATTTCGAGCACGTAGGCATTGTTAAGCATAGAGCCATTCAGCAACCATTTCTTTTGGTTTTTAGTGAGTTGGTCGTAGCTTGCCACGCGTTCGCCGTTAGCGTCAACCCATGTTGTAGTTTGGAAGAACTGGTTATAAGCGTCGTCGTCGGCCACGAAGAGTGTTTTACTACCCGTTTTAGACAACACGTCTTTATATTCCAGATCGTCAATCAACCTAATTACAGTTTTAAAGTTCCCTTTGGCGTTGAGTTCGTCATAGATGCTCTGTCCGAGGAATGAGGGCGAGGTTTCGTCCAAATCGTAGTCGTCGGAGCATGAATACGTAACACCGCAGGTTGAAAGCAAACATGCCACTCCCAGCAGCTGCTTACTCATTCTGCAAAAACGGTTTTTCATACGCATTAATTGGATAATTTATTTTGTTTTTTGTTGTTTTTATTGAGATAGATATGTGGTAAGAGGGAGCATCGCCCCACTTTGTAGAAAGGAATTTTGGTGCAAAAAGATTGCAAGGTGCTTGAAGTTTTTT
>CAVKKI010000109.1:0-8564 GCA_963656725.1 Oribacterium sp.
GTCAACAAGCATACCGAGATTATCAACTTCTTGAATGACAGAATGCAATTGAAATGTGTGAGAATGACAAAGTAGTTGGTTCGTTTCTCGTAAGAATTTTCTAAAATATTTAAAGGAATAAAGATATGGGATTTCTCAAATTTGTTGCCGGATTGGCTATCGCGGTTTTGCTTGCGAAATTTCTTCCTCAAAGTCTAAACGTTTGGCTGCGCTTAGGTATAATCTTTCTGGGCTACAGTCTTGTCACAATAGGTAGCGACATCTTTTGCGGGGCGGGATTTTTCGGTTCTATTGCCATTGTTGTCGCCTTGGCTATGCTCAGTGGGGTGATGGTAGGATTAAACTGGCTCATCATTTCAGTGGTTTTCCCATTGGTCGACTGGTTGTTTGGCAATGATAATGCTTCGGCGTATGTATATTTTATCGTTACAGTGTTGTCTCTCATCGGAGGACTCATCACCATGATTGTTGCTGCAATCGTAATGTATAAGAAAAACAGACGGTATCAGAAGGATAAAAGCGAAACGGAAAGACTGGCTAACGAGGACGAATTGATACAACAGAAATTGGCGACAGTAAAAGGCAACTGGCTAAAGAAAGAGATGATAGCCCAAAAACTGAAGCGGCAATACGTTGAGCAAAAGATGAGCGACCATACGTCTGCTCATAAACAAGCAATGGCAAAGTGGGATTCTGTTTACGATTGGAGCAGTGTGGCTTTTGTTTTTGGGGCTGTTCCCATAGGCTTCGTTCTGCTATTTTGTCTTTGGTGTTGGCTAACTATGTGAACTTGATTTCGCAAAGGATTGACAATTTGTACAACAATTCAACGCTTTGCACTTGCAGTGCTGACGTTTATCCTCAATTATGATAGACTAGAGCCTTTCTGCGTTTGCTCCCTACATCAAGCGCAGTTCTTTTAGTTTTTATCACAAAGTAAAAGAATTTGTCCGTTTTGTTTGCTCATGTTAAATGAAATGCCGAATATTGCAATCAATTTATCAAGAGAACAGCCTGTTAAACATAAAAATGAAAAAATAGACGCCTATGCTACGAATAGCAATCCAAGCGAAAGGACGACTCAATGAAGACACTATGGCCTTGTTGGCCGATGCGGGCATCAATGTGGCACAAAGCAAACGAAAATTGGTGGCACGCGCTAAGGGATTTCCCATCGAGGTGCTCTACTTGCGCGACGACGACATTCCGCAAGCCGTGCATATGGGAGTGGCCGATGTGGGCATCGTAGGGCTCAATGAGGTGGCCGAACGTGGCATGGATGTGGCCGAGGTGATGCGTCTGGGTTTTGGCGCTTGTCGCATTTCGTTGGCTCTGCCTCGTGAGGTAGACTATTCTGGCTTGCAATGGTTTGAGGGTAAAAAAGTGGCTACATCCTATCCCAACGTGTTGCGCCAGTTTTTTAAAGAAAAAGGCATTCAAGCCGACATTCATGAAATAGCCGGCTCCGTGGAGATTGCCCCAGCCGTGGGAATGGCCGATGCCATTTTCGACATTGTGTCGTCGGGCGGCACCTTGGTGCAAAACGGATTGCGCGAAGTGGAGGAGGTGTTCTATAGCGAAGCCGCGCTCATAGCCCGACACGGACTGTCGCAAGATAAACTCGACGATATTGAAAAACTAAAATTCCGCTTCTCATCTATTGCCAACAGCCGTGGCTATAAATATGTGTTGATGAACATTCCCACCTCGCTCGTTGACCAAGCCGTGCAACTCCTTCCCGCCATGCGTTCGCCCACCATCTTGCCCCTTGCGGCCGAAGGGTGGTGTTCCATGCACGTGGTCATAGCCGAAGACGTGTTGTGGGAGAAAGTGGAACAACTTAAGCAATTGGGCGCGGAAGGCATTCTCGTGCTTAATTTGGAGAACATGATTCCTTAAGTCAAAACCATTCTACCACTCCTATTATATATATAATGTTATGGCAAGGCTCCTTGTGCAGCCCTTGCGCATTTTCCCTAAAAGCATTTAGCAAGCATGAACATTCTGCATCATCCATCCCCAGAAAAGTGGGCGTCGCTCTGTGAGCGCAATGCGCCAAGCGACGACCAAGTGATAGAAAGCGTGAAGCAAATCATAGCCACCGTGCGTAGCGACGGCGACCAGGCTTTGCGACATTATGCCGAATGCTTTGACCATGCCACCATTCATCACATAGAACTCACTGACGAGGAACGCGAACAACTCGCTGCCAGCGTGTCGCCCCAAGTGAAGCAAGCCATCGAGCAAGCTTTGCACAACATCACCGCCTTTCACGAGGCGCAGATGCCCAAGGCCGTAGAACTCGAAACACAACCCGGCGTGCGCTGCGTGCAGCGTGCCGTGCCCATTCAGCGCGTGGGATTGTATATTCCAGGTGGGCGCGCCCCCTTGTTCTCCACTGTGCTGATGTTAGCCGCTCCGGCTCGCATTGCAGGTTGCAAGGAAGTGGTGCTTTGCACGCCCCAAGGGGCCGACGCTCGCATCGCTCCCGAAATTATCTATGCCGCCAATGCTTGTGGCGTGAAACACATTTATAGAGTGGGCGGAGCACAAGCCATTGCCGCTATGGCCTATGGCACGGAAAGCATTCCACGGGTCGACAAAATCTTTGGTCCTGGCAACCGTTTCGTAACCCATGCCAAGCAACTTGTAAGCATCGACACGGCCATTGATATGCCTGCCGGTCCCTCGGAGGTGCTTGTGATGGCCGACGACACAGCGCGAGCTGAATATGTGGCCGCCGATATGCTGTCGCAAGCCGAACACGGGCCCGACAGTCAGGCCATCCTTGTGTGTCACACCGACGAACTAGCCGCACAAGTGGCTCGTGAAGTGGAGAGGCAAACCGCCTTGTTGCCACGTCGTGAACTGGTGGAGCAGTCGTTGAGTCACAGTCGCATCATTGTGTTGCCCACACGCGAAGAGATGACGGCATTTGCCAATGCCTATGCCCCCGAACACCTCATCATCTCCATGGAACGCCCATGGGACATTGCCGAGCAAATCACTGCAGCTGGCAGTGTGTTTGTGGGTAACTATTCGCCCGAATCAGCGGGCGATTACGCTTCGGGCACCAATCACACCCTGCCCACGAGCGGTTGGGCGCGCTCATTCAGCGGCGTGAACATCGACAGCTATATGCGCAAAATCACGTTTCAAGAACTCACCCAAGAGGGCTTGCGCTCGCTCTCGTCCACCATCGTCACCATGGCCGAGGCCGAAGGGTTGCACGCCCACGCCCAAGCCGTAATGGTTCGTTCAAAATAAGCCCCCCCCCATAAGACACTCTCCTATGCCTTACATACGCAAAAACATCTTAGACCTGCTGCCTTATTCCACGGCTCGCGATGAGTATCAAGGCGGCGACATCTCCGTGTGGCTCGATGCCAATGAAAGTCCTTACAACAATGGTGTCAATCGCTATCCCGACCCTCACCAAAAAGCCTTGAAAGTGGCCATTTCTACGCTTAAGGGCATCGCCCCCGACCACATCTTTGTGGGAAATGGCAGCGATGAGGCCATCGACCTTTGCTTCCGCATTTTCTGCGAACCTGACGAAGATAACGTGGTGGCCATAGCCCCCACTTATGGCATGTATGCCGTGGCAGCAGCCATCAACAATGTGGAGGTGCGCGAGGTGGCGCTCGAGCCCGAAACCTATCAACTCGATGTGGCGAGCATGCTCGGTGCGGTCGACGATCACACACGCATTCTTTGGGTGTGTTCGCCCAACAACCCCACGGGTAATGCATTTCCCTTAGCTCAACTAGAGGCTCTTGCCGAGCACTTCAGCGGTGTGTTGGTGGTGGACGAAGCTTATGCCGACTTCTCCTCACAACCCTCTATGTTGGCCGTGTTGCAAAAGCACCCCAATGTGGTGGTGTTGCAAACGCTTTCGAAGGCGTGGGGAATGGCAGGCTTGCGCTTGGGGCTGGCTTTTGCTTCGACTGAAATAGCCGAACTTTTTGCTCGGGTGAAATACCCTTATAACGTGAATGCTCCCACGCAAGTGGACGTGATTCGTCGCTTGCAAACAGAGCCTCACGATGCCCACGTGGCCGAGGTGGTGGAGCAGCGTGAATTGCTTAAACAGCAACTTGCCGCATTGCCATTTGTGAAGAAAGTCTATCCCAGCGACGCCAACTTCTTGCTTGTGAAGGTGGCCGATGCCGATGCTCTTTACGATTACCTTGTGACGAAGGGCTTCATCGTGCGCAACCGCAACCGAGTGAAGGGCTGCGAGGGTTGCCTTCGCATCACGGTGGGCACGCCCGACGAGAATGTACAGCTCATTCAATCACTGAAATCTTATGCCTAAAACTCAGAAAATTCTTTTCGTTGATCGCGACGGAACCATCATAAAAGAACCTGCCGACGAGCAGATCGACTCGCTCGAAAAACTCGAGTTCGTGCCTGGTGCTATCAGTGGCTTGCGCTCCATTATGGCCACCGACTACGTGCCACTGCTCGTGAGTAATCAAGACGGATTGGGCACCTCTTCCTTTCCCGAAGACACCTTTTGGCCTGCCCATCGAAAAATGCTGCAAACGCTAGCCGGCGAGGGTGTGACCTTCGCTCGAGAGCACATCGACCGCTCTTTTCCCGAAGATAATCTTCCCACACGAAAGCCTGGCACGGCCATGCTCACTGAATATATGGAAGGCGATTACGACCTCGCTCATTCCTACGTCATTGGCGACCGTGCCACCGATGTGCAGCTGGCTGTGAACCTTGGGTGCCGAGCCATTCTTCTGCAAACCCCTGAGGCGGCAGAGCAAATGCTCACCCCCGAACAGAAAGGGGCGTTGGCTTTGGCCACCACGCAGTGGATGGACATTGCCGAGTTTCTTCGCACCACTGAGCGCCGTGCCGAGGTGAAGCGCAAAACGGCTGAAACTGACATTCATATCGTGGTGGACCTTGACGGAAAGGGCGAGACTTACATCCACACCGGTTTGCACTTTTTCGACCACATGCTTTCACAGTTGCCCCATCACGCGGGCATCTCGCTTTATTGCACTTGTAAGGGCGACCTTGAGGTGGACGAACACCACACCATGGAGGACGTGGCCATTGCCCTTGGCGAAGCCATTGCTCAGGCTTTGGGCAACAAGCGAGGCATTAACCGCTACGGCTTTGCCTTGCCCATGGACGAGAGCGACGTTTATCTCACCTTCGACTTCGGTGGGCGCATCGACTTTCAATGGGACGTGAATTTCACCCGTGAATATGTGGGCGACACCCCCACCGAAATGTTCGTGCATGTGTTTCAATCGCTCTGTCATGCCATGCGTTGCAACCTCCACGTTCGGGCGCGTGGCCAGAATAATCACCACCTCATCGAGGGCGTTTTCAAAGCCTTTGCCAGAGCCTTGCGACAAGCCATCCACCGCGATGTGTTTAGTTATGAACTTCCTAGCAGTAAGGGAATCTTATGATAGCCATCATCGATTATAAAATGGGCAATCTGCGTTCGGTGGAGAACGCGTTGCATCGCCTAGGTGCCGAATATCAAGTCACGGCCGATGCCCACCTCATTCGCCAAGCCGACCACGTGTTGCTGCCTGGCGTGGGCAATTGTGCCGAGGCTATGCACAACTTGCACGAGAGCCAACTCATCCCTGTAATCAAGCAGCTTCGCCAACCCGTGCTAGGCATTTGTGTAGGACTTCAAGTGATGTGTCGCGACTCGGAAGAGGGCGCCACCGCTGGCTCCGTCACTCCTTGCATGAACATCTTCGACTCGCACGTGCGCCGTTTCAAGGCAACCGACCAACTCAAAGTGCCTCACATGGGCTGGAACACGTTAGGCAATCTTGAAAAGAAGCTCTTTAAGGATATTCATAGTGGCGACTACGTCTATTACGTACACTCTTACTACCCCACGCTCTGCCCCGACACCATTGCCACCACCACCCACGGCGTGATGTTTAGTGCCGCTTTGAAGTACGAGCAATTCTATGGCACACAGTTCCACCCCGAAAAGAGCGGCGATGTGGGCGAACGCATTCTAAAGAATTTTATATCCTTGTAGAGAGTTCTACACTTTTGTTTTTTTTACGCCCCAAAAGAATACTTCGTCCAAGAAAGACACTTTGGGTAAACGAACAAACTTCTAGCTAATGGCAAATCCCCATTCTCCTCACTCCATACAGATTATTCCCGCTATCGACCTCATCGACGGTCGATGCGTGCGCCTCACACAGGGCGATTATGCACAGAAAAAACAATACGATGCCGACCCAGTGGACATGGTACGGCAGTATGTGGCTCACGGTTTGCATCGCATCCACGTTGTCGATTTGGATGGTGCCAAAGCCTCTTCGCCCCTTAATCTGCCCACGCTTCGCCGTTTGGCCTCCGTGCCCGGAGCGCAGATAGAGTGGGGGGGAGGCATAAAAAGTGCGGAGGCTTTAACGGCCGTGTTCGAGGCTGGGGCCACTTATGCCGTGGTGGGCAGCGTGGCCGCTCAGCGCCCTGAACTTTTCGAACAGTGGCTTAAAGAGTTTGGGCCCGACCGCATGGTTTTAGGAGCTGATGTGAAAAACGGACAAGTGTCGGTTAACGGCTGGCAAGAGGAGGTGAACCTCACCATCGACCAACTCATCGACCGCTTCTTGCCTTATGGCCTTTCGCAGGTTATCTGCACCGAAATCTCGCGCGATGGCATGTTGCAAGGCCCAGCCACTCCTCTCTACGTTCACTTGCAGCGCAAATATCCCAAGGTCGACATCACCGTGTCGGGGGGTATTTCAAATATCAACGACATTGCCCAACTTCAACAACTCGGTCTGCGCAAAGTCATCGTGGGAAAGGCCATTTATGAAGGACGAATAACATTGCAACAATTATGCTAAGCAAACGCATCATACCTTGCCTCGACGTGAAGGAGGGACGCACCGTGAAAGGCATTCATTTTGAAAACCTACAAGATGTGGGTGATGCCGTAGAACTAGGGCAATTCTATGCTCGCAGTGGAGCCGACGAATTGGTTTATCTCGACATCAGTGCCACTCGTGAGGGACGCAACACTTTTACCCAACTCGTCACGCGCATTGCCGACGGCATCAACATTCCCTTCACTGTGGGCGGAGGCATCTCTTCCATCGACGATGCCGCTCGCTTGCTCGATGCCGGAGCCGACAAAGTGAGCATTAACAGTGCCGCATTGCGCACACCCGAACTCATCGACACCATTGCTGCACGCTATGGCTCGCAGTTTGTGGTGGTGGCCATCGATGCGCATCACGAACCGCTAGTTTCGGGCGAAGAGGAAGCACAGGCTCATTGGACCGTCTGCACGCACGGAGGCACACAGCCCACTTCGCGCGAACTTTTTTCTTGGGCACACGAGGCGCAAGAGCGTGGAGCCGGCGAAATTCTTTTCACCTCGATGAATCACGACGGCACCAAACAGGGCTACCCTTGTTCCACTTATGCTCGCCTCACTCACGAACTGCGCATTCCTGTTATTGCATCGGGTGGAGCGGGAAATGCTGCCCACATAGCCGAGGTCTTCACCGAAGGACATGCCGATGCCGCTTTGGCAGCCAGCATCTTTCACTACGGTGAAATTCTCATTCCTCAACTCAAAGTGCAACTCGCCGAACAGGGCATTCCCGTACGACTTCATAGAGGTCTTTTATAAGCTCTATCCTCTGTTTTTATAAGTCCTATTCTCTAATTGCCTGCTTAACCTCTTTCATCGTTAACACCTAACACTCCAACAAAATGTCTTCTCTTTCTTGGAACGATATCAAACTCGATAAATGTGCCGATGGCTTACTCCCCGTCGTCATACAAGACTCCGTCACCCTCCGAGTGCTCATGCTTGGTTATATGAACGAAGAGGCTTTCTGTAAAACTCAAGCAGAAGGCCGAGTGACGTTCTTCAGTCGCACTCGTCAAAAACTTTGGACGAAGGGCGAAACTTCTGGTCATTTTCTTAATGTGGACGAAATCCTCGTCGACTGTGATGCCGACACTCTTCTCATCAAGGTTCACCCCATAGGTCCTACCTGTCACCGTGGCACCACCGCTTGCTTCGACACTCCTGCCAGCGAGGGCTTCATCCGTTCCCTATCCGCTCTCATTCAGCAGCGTCACCAGCAAATGCCCGAAGGCTCCTACACCACCCGTCTTTTTATTAAAGGCATCAAAGCCATCACCAAAAAAGTGGGCGAAGAATGTGCCGAAAGCATCATCGAGGCCGTCGATGGCAATCGTGAACGCTTCATCTACGAGGCTGGCGACCTCATGTATCACTATCTCGTCATGCTCGAACAAATGGGCGTTACCCTCAACGATATCGAAAAAGAGCTCCTTCTCCGCCATTCTTAACGTGGGGCAAACGCAAACTCTTGGGGGGCGACGCGTCCCGCGTCGGGGCAAGTAGCAACGCAGGTAAAATCCTAGTAGAATTTCAAGAGAATATCCAAGAGGCCCTCTTCCGTCACAAAAAAGTAATACCTCACCCCAAATCTCTCCCCAAATCTCCCAAAAAACACCCAAATCCCCCTCCAATTTCAACGAAAAGTAAACATTTACCCACAAAACACCACTTT
>CAVKKI010000110.1:0-8548 GCA_963656725.1 Oribacterium sp.
CCGCTTCGCTTGCCCTGGGCTAGGTGCATACATTGGGCTTTCAGCCCGCATTAGTAATTATCCTATTCGTTACTTTAAAATAATTTTGTTTACTTACTTAGAAGCGAGTAAAAAAAATGTCGTATATTTGTAGCTATAAGTAAGAAAAATCAGATCTACACGAAAATAGCTAAATGACAAAACTACGCGTACTGAAATTTGGAGGCTCGTCGGTGGGCTCCGTTGAAAGCATACTCAATTTGAAGCAGATTGTCGAACAAGCTGCCCAAAAGGCACAACCCAGTCCTGTGCTAGTGGTAGTGTCGGCCCTAGGCGGCGTGACCGACCAATTGCTTCGCTTGATGCGCCAAGCCGCCGCGGGCGACGTGAACTACGTGGTCGAACTCGAGGCTCTGACCGACCGCCATCACCAAATGGTGGCCGAGGTGGTACCCGCCGAAAAGCAAGCCCGATTGGTGGCCACGCTCGATGCCTTATTGGGCGAACTGCGAAGCATTCTTCACGGCGTGTGTCTTATTCAAGACCTCACCCCAAAAATCAGCGATGCCATCGTGGCCTATGGCGAGCGCTTGTCGTCGGAAATAGTGGCCGCACTCCTCACTCACGGTCAACACTACGACTCACGACGCTTCATCAAAACCCTTCCCCATACCGATAAACACCTGGTGGATTTTGAGCAGACCAATGCCCTTATTCATCAAACCTTCGACGGGGCCGACGCCTCCACCATCGCTGTGATGGGAGGCTTCATTGCTAGCGACGCACAGACGGGCGTTACCACCAATCTCGGTCGCGGTGGGTCAGACTACACTGCTGCTATTCTTGCCGCTGCCCTCGATGCTGAGGCTCTCGAAATTTGGACCGATGTAGACGGATTTATGACCGCCGACCCTCGCATCATTCCCGGCGCGTTCACCATCGACCAACTCAGTTATGCAGAGGCTATGGAGTTGTGCAATTTCGGTGCGAAGGTGGTTTATCCGCCCACTATCTATCCCGTTTGCAAGAAAAACATTCCCATCTTGGTGAAAAACACCTTCCGCCCCGAGGGCAAAGGTAGCGTGATTCGTCGCGACGCAGCTCCCAGCGGCCGACCCATTCGCGGCATTTCGTCGGTGAAAGAAACCACCACCGTCACCGTGAGCGGCCCCTCAATGGTGGGTGTGATTGGTGTGAACCGACGCATCTTCACCACTTTGAGCGACGGAGGCATTAGCGTGTTTATGGTGGCGCAAAATTCTTCTGAAACCAGCACCACCCTCTGCGTCACCCCGAGCGATGCCACCGAGGCTTGCCGACTGCTCGACGCAGAGTTTGCTAGCGAAATAGCCGATGGCGCCATGAATCCCGCCACCCGTGTCGACGGCCTCTCGAGTGTGGCTGTGGTGGGCGAGCGCATGCGTCACATGCCAGGCATAGCCGGTCAGCTGTTTAGCGTGTTGGGACGAAACGGCATCAGCATCAACGCCACGGCGATGGGCGGACAAGAAATGAACCTCTCGTTTGTGGTGGAACGCTCGCAGTTGCGCAAAACCATTAACGTGCTGCACGATAGTTTCTTCCTGAGTGAACACGAAGACCTCAACCTCTTCATTTGCGGCACCGGCACGGTGGGCGGCAGTTTGTTGGAGCAGATTGCAGCGCAACGCGATAAACTCTTCCGCGAACGCGGACTGAAACTCAACATTGTGGGTGTGAGCGGACGCAGCCACGCAGCCTTCAACGCACAAGGCATCGACCCTGCGCACTATCGTGAAGCAATGGCCGAAGGCGGCTCGGGCGGGGTGGAGCGCATGATGCACGAAATTGAAGAAATGAACATCTTCAACTCGGTGTTTGTGGACTGCACCGCGAGCGAGGAAGTGGCTTCGCAATATGAGCGACTGCTGCAACACAACGTCAACATTGTGGCAGCTAACAAAATAGCCGCCTCTTCTGCCTTCGATAACTACCGACAACTTAAAAACGTGGCGCGAGAGAAGGGTGTGAAATTCCTTTTCGAAACCAACGTGGGTGCCGGCTTGCCCATCATCAGCACCATCAACGACCTACGTGGCTCGGGCGACCATGTGTTGCGCATTGAGGCCGTGCTGAGTGGCACACTCAACTACGTGTTTAACACCCTTTCGGCCGACATCCCCTTAAGCCAAGCCGTGCGTCTGGCTCAGGAAAACGGATATAGCGAACCCGACCCACGCATCGACCTCTCGGGCAAAGACGTTATTCGCAAACTTGTGATTTTGGCGCGCGAAAGTGGCTACCAAGTAGATGTGGACGACTTGGAGCGCAACCTCTTCATCCCCGCCGAACTCTTCGAAGGATCGCTCGATAATTTCTGGGCGCGCCTGCCCGAACTCGACGCTCACTTTGAGCAAGAGCGTCAACGCTTGGCCGCTGAAAACAAACGCTGGCGCTTTGTGGCTGAATGGGCCGACGGAAAGGGCAGCGTGGGCTTGCGCGAGGTGAGTCTGGGGCACCCCCTCTACGATCTCGAAGGCTCGAACAACATTCTTCTGCTCACCACCGAGCGCTATCACGACTACCCCATGCTCATTCAAGGCTATGGCGCAGGAGCCGAGGTGACCGCAGCGGGCGTGTTTGCCGACATTATGCGAGTGGCTAATGTGTAACACATAGCTTTTCCTACGCTTTCTAAGGCATTTAAAGGTTTCAGAAATAGCGCTATTCGCTTCACAAAATCAAAAAAATCATTGAATAAAACCTTTTTACAATTATGGCAAATTTATTAGACGAAGTGACGGGTCCTGTTAACGACGGAGGACGCGACATCCACGTCATCGATCGTCAGCTTCCCGTGAAAATCGGCTTCGGTTCCGTTGTTTTTGAAATCGCATTGTGGATCACGCTTCCCATTTTAGTATTGATTTTCGTAGCTATTCAAGGTGCCTACTTGCCCAATGCCTTGCTCGTGGCCGTGGCGGGCTGCTTGGTGGGCTTGTTGCCCGGTGTGATTTTTATTTTCATGAAAATCAATGCCCGCAACTACTTCCAACAACTCGAACAACGCATTCAGGCTGAGGCTTCAAACATTGACAATTTCTTAGAGCAGCGTGTGCAGATTTTGCAAAACGTGGTGGGCCTGGTGGAGCGTGCCATCGACCTCGACAAAGACGTGATGAAAAGCGTGGCCGCCTTGCGCGGTGGGGGTAGCATCAACGCGGGCAATCGCAACGAGGTGAACGGCATGCTCAATGCTTCTTTCGCCCGTCTCTTCCCCCAGGTGGAGGCTTACCCCGAACTGAAAGCGCATCAAGTGATAGCCGATGCTATGCAGCAAAACAGTTATTTGCAAAAGGAAATCACCGCTGCGCGCACCGTCTACAACAGTCGCGTCACACAGTGGAACACCGACATCTTCTCTTGGCCCACCAAGATGATTGTGGCTGCCCGACAGGGTTACACCACCCGCATCCCCTTCACCGCATCGGCCGAGGTGAAAGAAATGGCTCGCAGCAAATTCTTTTAAGCACCTTGAATGGTTATGGTGCAAGACGTTTACGATCCGCTCACAGAGTACGATGAGGTGTTTCGCGCCCGCTTTGAAGAGGTGGCTCAAACCACGTTTCAACAATTGGCTGATGAGGCTAAAGTGGACGTCGATGCCAATCAACGCACCTGTAGCGAGATTTATAAGAAAGAAAACCAACTGAAGAAGGTGAAAACTAAACAAAATTGGCTCACCTTCTTTTGCACGTTCCTATGGCTCACCGTCGTGGGGTGTGTGCTTGTGGTGATTGCTAGGTGGCAAGGATGGATTGACAATTGGATGTGGGGTGTAGCCGCTTACGTGGTGATGGCCCTTTTGCTCCTTTTTATGAAGATTCATCCCGGTCTACGCAAGCTCAAAGACGTGGAAAAAGAACTCAAAACGCAAGTGCGTCACCTAAAGTCGGAGGCGTGGGAACAGATGGAGCCGCTTAATCGCCTCTACGACTGGGATGTGCTGACGCGCATGATGACGCAAACCGTGCCGCGCTTGGAGTTCGATCCTTACTTCACCAATCAGCGCTTGGCCGACTTGGTGAAAACTTACGGTTGGGATGGATCGTTTAACCAAGGGCGCTCTGTGGTGTTCTCTCACTCGGGTTTAATCAACGGCAACCCGTTTGTGTTTGTGCGTACAAGGCGCATGCAAATGATTCAAAAGATTTATCGTGGCGAGAAAGTCATTCATTGGACCACCACTGAGCGAGGCAGCGACGGCAAATATCACACCGTGCACCACTCACAAACGTTGGTGGCCACCGTCACTGCGCCCTTTCCCACTTATCCCGAAGACACGCAGCTAATTTACGGCAACACCTCCGCCCCCGACCTCAAATTCAAACGCCTCAAAAGCGGATTGGCGAAAAAGGTAGGCTCACTCAGTTTTAACATGCACAAGCGGAAACTCCGAAACAAGTCGCGCGACTTGAAAAAGTCCGACTACGCCATGCTGACTAACGAGGAGTTTGAAACGGCCTTCGACACGAGCAACCGCAACAACAACCAACAATTTGCCCTGCTCTTTACGCCCGTGGCGCAGCAGAGCATGATGAAACTTTTGCAGGATGAGCATATTGGCTACGGCGACGACTTTAATTTTCTAAAGCAACGAATGATTAACATCATCGAAGCCGACCATCTGCAAAACCTTAACCTCGACACCAATCCCAATCTCTACAAAAGTTTCGACTTTAAAAAAGCACGAGTGGAGTTTCAGCGCATCAACGCTGCCTATTTCCGAGCCGTTTACTTTTCACTCGCTCCGCTTCTCTGCGTTCCGCTCTATCAGCAGATACGTCCGGCTAGCGACATCTACGGCCGCGAAATGCCCACACACAGCTGTTTTTGGGAGCATGAGGCAATGGCCAATTTCTGGGGCATCGATCATTTTCGCCACCCCGATTGCGCTACCAACTGCATCCTTAAAACCGAGGCGAAGAAGCTGAATAAGAAGGGCGATGAGGCCACTGTTACCGTCTACGCCCACGGCTACCGAGTGGAGCACCGAGTTACTTATGTCGAGAAGTGGGGTGGGGATGGCAATCTGCATGAAGTGCCCGTTTATTGGGATGAATATTTGCCCGTGACGGGAGAAGGCACGATGAAGTTGCGAGAAGATAATGGCGAACAGCATTTCGACACGCAGACCGAGCGACTCAATCACATTCAAAGCGTGCTCAACGAATCTAGCTTAAGTCTTTATCGCAGACACATTGCTTCACAGGCTTAGCAGAAAGCGAATTTCTATTATTGGCTAGGTTGTAATTTCTCCTTTCAACGCAATAAAAAATAGGCTCGACCGCTGAATTTTAATTCGCGGCCGAGCCTATTTTAATGCTTCGTACTTAAAGTTTATTTATGAAGCACAGAACTTTTTCTTCGTGCTTAAGTTGATTATTTCTTAAGCATCTTCAAAGTTTGTCCGTTCTTCTTCACAATGTAGATGCCCTTGTTGGCAGCATTGAGTTGGTTCACTCTGCGGCCGTTAAGGTCGTAGATGGCCTCTACACCGTTGTTGGTGTTGGCAGCGTCGTTGGCGGCAATGTTTTCAATGCCCGTGATGCTCCAAGATCCCTTATCGTAATCCTCGTCGAGGGTGAGTTGCATGTCGTCAAGGCTAATGTAATTGCCGTTGTAGGCCACGGTGGCATTTCCTTCTGTGTCGAAGTGGCCCAGAGTGAGTTGAGAGTCGGTTGTGGCGCCAATGGTAAGCGTGTGGTTCTTCACCTCAATCGTGAGAGAAAGGCTGAACCAACCATTACCCTTGCCATTGTTCGTGTTAACGATACCTTTCAACGTTTCGTTATCGGGGTCGTTGGCAAGTTGGTCTTTAGCAGCCGTCCAAATGGGGCCGTAGCAATCGCCTGACTCAACGTATTCTTGACCCTTCTGATAGTTTTCGGGGTCGATATACCATTTATCGGTTTTTTGCACATGAGCGGCAACGAAAGTAGCGTTGCTGAGGTCTTCATTCTCGGAAGCTACGAGGTAGTAACCATCGCTAGCGGTGCGCATCTTGGCTGTGAGCGTGTATTTGCCGTTAGGAATGGCGGTGAGTGTTTGCTTAATGGTGCAGTTAACGCTCTTTCTGTAGTTTTCAGAGTCGAAGTAATAACGTTCGTCGCTATAGTCGTTGTCGTTGATGCAGTTGTATCTGCTCACGCCGGCCTTGTCGTCAGCGTCGCTATTGAGAGTCCAACCACTAACGCCGCTGAAACTGCTGTTGATGGCGTTGGTGTGACGGTTGTCGAAGCTGGGGTTGCTGATTCGGCTGGTGAGGTCGTTGTTGCCCGTGCCGTAAGCTTCTTGGCCAAGGATGATGGCGTATTGCTTCTCCAAGTTCTCCACCTCGTTCATCACTTCCGTTCCAGTAGTGGGCAGAGCGGCTTCGTTGTGGCGGCTGATTTCTTGTGTCAGAGCGTACTTCTGATTTTCTTTGGCCGTGTTGTCGCTAACCTCCAATAGGTCGATTTTGTTCAGAAGGCGGAGATATTGATTGGTGTAGTTGTACAACACATCAAAAAGTTCTGACTCGTTGATCTCTTTATAGGTGGCGTTGTCAGCGTCGAGCACCTCGTGAAGTTGTGCTTCGAGTGTGCTAATCATTTCTTTTGTGAAATCTCCCTTGGTGTAGTTGCTGTTCATCTTATTAACCCAAGAGATGTAGTCTTTGTAATAGCTGTTTGAGCTAGCAGCCTCATTGGCTATTGCACTGACTTCGTCGATATAATCGCAGTAGTTGGCAAGAGTGGGGGCCGTCTCAATTTTTTCGTTGGCTTGCTTAAAACTTTCAAGCAACGCCTTTTTGTCGCCCTTGAATTTCATATTCTCGTTGAGATAGGTGGCGACGTTGGCTTGCAAACTGTCTACATATTCTTTAGTCCCCATCTCCGTGTTTCCGTAATAGAGCAGGCGGAAATTGGTGATGCCGAAATAGGTGTATTCATTGATAGGTATGGCTTGAATGTAGACGTACTTTCCAGAATTGTAAACTTGCGGCGTGCTGACGTAAGCCCATTGGCCGTTGCTCGTTTGAAGGGTGTCGGAAGCAGTGGCCGTTCCTTCTCCACCTAGCACGAGGTAGGGTTTTGCTTCATCGCTTTCGTCGGTTAAGATTTCGGCCGAAACGGTGTAGTAGCCTGGAACAAGATTGTTTATCTCGGTGTGAGTGCCGTCTGTGTGAAGGTAGATGCGGTTGTTGTTCCAAAGCACGTCACGGTTGTAAGAATTGCTCCAACCTTTGGTTGAAACGTGCTTCAAATCACAAGGCTTATCCTCGTTGGTGTAGAGCGAAGCGTAGGGATAGGTGATGCTTTCAATGCCGCTGTTGTCCTTCTTATAAGTAATGCTAGGCGTGGCGAAATAGGTGGTGAAATTAGGCGCGTCGATGGCCCAAGTCATGTCGATAGGGTCAACGAGCTTTTTGTTCACTTTTCGCAAGCAGTTCAGCACGTCTTGATTTGCTTGCTTTAGTGTGTTCTCGTAGAAGTCGGTTAGTTCCTTTTCGTCGTAGCAGAAGCCTTCTTCATAAACCTCGTCCATCTTTTGGAGAGCAGACTGAAGCTTGTCAACGCCCTCGATGTCGGAAAGTTTTTCGCTGACCTCGGCAATCAGTTTTTTGTCTGTATTATAAAGTTGAAGAATTAAGCCTAGGTCGATATCTTCGTAATCGGTTAAATCGTTGATATCGCTTCCCCAATTATTGATAACGCCTTCCAGATTGTCTTTGTTATTTTCGTAGCTACTTTCTTCGTTTTCGAGAATTTCGGCAATAGCGCGTGAAATCGAGGTGTAGCCCACTGAGTCGTAGCTGCTGGCTTCTACGTAACATTTCGACTTTGCGAATTTGTAGTATTCCTCTTTTATTTCTTCTGTATACTCTTCCGACAATTTGTCGGCGGGAATGAGTTTTGAAAGATAGAAACCATCGAAACCGATTTGGTCGAGATTGCGAGCACTGAATTGCAGGTTGGTGTAATTTTCAGAGTCGAAAATCAGTGCGGTGTAGGTCCACTTTCCATCGGCTGAGGCGTTGGCCATGCCGAAAGAAGTGCTAGAGGTGTCGCCAGCGTTTTTGCCGAGCAGCGTCTTGCCCGTTGTGCCGTATTCGTTCTGTCCGCCTTCGGTGGATTGCTCGTTGGTGAGCGACACTACCGGCACGCTTTGATTTTCTGCGGTGAGGTTTTTCGTCCAGAAACGCAAGTAGTATTTCGTGTTGGGCTCAATCGTCCAACGCTCGGCAATGGAATTTTCGGAGGTGGCGTCACCGTTTTGCTTCGATTCAATCCAAGCGCCGTTGTCAAAGCCTCCGTGCTTATGCCAAGTGAAGTTGTCGCTCGTCATGGGCGTGGAATAGTTGGCCACGGTCCATAGAGGCAACTTTCCGTCGCGTTTGCGGGGGTCGAGGCTGAACGTGGGGTTGTTGATGCTGTTGCCGAGGGTGTAGTAGACCTTTCCGTCGAGCGTGATGCTTGAT
The DNA here is from genome assembly GCA_963656725.1 of Oribacterium sp. GTDB lineage: Bacteria > Bacteroidota > Bacteroidia > Bacteroidales > Bacteroidaceae > Alloprevotella. The sequence goes on from CAVKKI010000110.1 coordinate 8,483, forward strand.
GGTTCAGCATCGTAAAACGAACCGCTCGCGTCCAGATAGATGTCCGTTTTTTGCGCTTGCATTGCA
>CAVKKI010000111.1:0-8544 GCA_963656725.1 Oribacterium sp.
CCTCTACCTCTAGCATTGTTATTGGACGTCTTGGCATGAAAAATGCTTTTGCTATAGACATGCAGGCTGCTTGCTGTGGCTTTTTGTTTGCTATGGATGCCGCATCTGGTATGATTCAAAGCGGTCGTTATAAGAAAATTGTGGTGTGTGGGGCCGATAAAATGTCATCGATCGTAGACTATACAGATCGTGCCACTTGTCCCATCTTTGGTGATGGCGCTGCTGCCGTTTTGGTTGAGCCTACAGTTGAAGAAAATATTGGTTGGCAAGATAGTTATCTACGCACTGATGGTAAGGGTCTGCCATTCCTTTGCATGAAAGCTGGTGGTAGTGTATGTAGTCCTTCATATTTCACCATTGATCATCGTATGCACTATTTGCATCAAGAAGGTCGCACGGTGTTCAAGTTTGCAGTAACCAATATGAGCGATGCTTGCGCCCAAATAGCCGAGCGCAATAATTTGACAAAGGATAACATCGCTTGGGTAGTGCCACATCAAGCTAACGTGCGTATTATTGAAGCTGTAGCCCATCGTTTGGAATTACCTATGGACAAAGTAATGCTCAATATTCAGCGTTATGGTAATACCTCTGCTGGAACATTGCCCCTTGCTCTTTGGGACTACGAAAAACAATTGAAGAAAGGTGATAACCTCGTTCTTTGTGCTTTCGGTGCTGGCTTCACTTGGGGAGCTGCTTTTTTGAAGTGGGGTTACGACTCAAAGTAAACACATTATTGTTTAGAAAATCTACAATCTGTAAGTGTGCGGATATGTAATGTGAGAGGTATCACCATTTGAGATATCGCCGCATAACATATTCGCCTTTTTTAATCGCATATACACGTATAAACATGCATAAAGCAGGATTTGTAAATATTGTGGGTAATCCCAATGTGGGAAAATCAACGCTGATGAATCTTTTGATGGGAGAGCGCATATCAATTGCGACATTTAAGGCTCAGACCACTCGGCATCGGATTATGGGAATTATTAATTCTGATGATGCTCAAATCGTATTTTCTGACACGCCAGGTGTGCTTAAACCTAATTACAAACTGCAAGAGGAAATGTTAGCTTTCTCAGTGTCGGCTCTTCAGGATGCTGATGTGTTGTTATACGTGACCGATGTGGTTGAGAAACCAGATAAAAACAGTGATTTTCTAGAGAGGGTGAAGAGCATGAACGTTCCGGTGTTAGTGCTTATCAACAAAATAGATGTGTCAAATCAAAAAAATCTGGAAGAACTTGTTTCCTTGTGGCATGAAAGTTTGCCCAAAGCCGAAATATTTCCCATATCGGCCAAGGTAAAGTTTAATGTTGACCATGTGCTAGCACGTATCAAGGAACTTTTGCCTGAATCACCGCCTTATTTTGATAAAGACCAATGGACTGATAAACCTGCTCGTTTCTTTGTCACAGAAATTATTCGTGAAAAGATTTTGCTTTATTATGATAAGGAAATTCCCTATTCTGTAGAGGTTGTGGTGGAGCAGTTTAAGGAAGATGATAAACAAATAAGGATACATTCCGTAATCTATGTGGAGCGTGATAGTCAGAAGGGTATTATTATAGGTCATAAAGGAGTTGCTTTGAAGAAGGTTTCTAGCGAAGCTCGAAAAACATTAGAGAAGTTTTTTGGGAAAAAAATATATTTGGAAATATTTGTGAAAGTAGATAAAGATTGGCGCAGTAATACCAAACGTTTGGAAGCCTACGGATACAAATTAGATTAGAAAAGAAATAAGCAACAAGTTGTCCCTAAAAGGAATAGATATCCTGAATTAAGAGAATGCATTTAAGAAAAGGGACGTTGCTTCTCATAAAACAAAAAGAAATATGTCAAAATTAGTAGCCATAGTGGGCAGACCCAATGTGGGTAAGTCTACGCTCTTTAATCGTCTTACGGGAACACGTCAAGCCATTGTGAGCGATGAAGCTGGTACCACACGCGATCGTCAATATGGTAAGTGTGAATGGTGTGGACGTGAGTTCTCACTAGTCGATACAGGGGGATGGGTGGTTAAGTCGGATGACGTCTTTGAAGGAGAAATCCGCAAACAAGTAACACTCGCTACCGAAGAGGCTGATGTCATCCTTTTCGTAGTAGACATTAAAAACGGAATCACTGACCTAGACTCAGAAGTAGCCACCATCTTGCGTCGCACGAAAATTCCTGTAATACTTTGTGCTAACAAGACTGACAATAACGAGGATCGTTATACATCGGCAGAATTTTACAAGTTAGGTTTAGGAGATCCATTTTGTGTTTCGGCAGCCACAGGCAGTGGAACTGGAGATCTTCTAGATTTATTGATAGAAACTCTTGGTAAAGAAAATGAGGGTGATAATGTTGAAGAAAATATTCCTCGTTTCAGTGTGGTCGGTCGTCCGAATGCAGGAAAGAGCAGCATCGTTAATGCTTTTCTGGGGGAAGACAGGAATATTGTTACAGATATAGCAGGCACCACGCGTGATAGCATTTTAACACGTTACACCAAATTTGGTTTTGACTTCTATTTAGTGGATACAGCGGGTATTCGCAGAAAGAATAAAGTGACTGAAGATTTGGAATTTTATTCCGTGATGCGCGCCATCCGTTCCATTGAAAATTCAGATGTATGTATCTTGATGCTTGATGCAACTAGAGGCATTGAGAGTCAAGATCTTAACATCGTGCAAATTATTCAGAAAAACACTAAGAGCTTGGTGGTTGTGGTGAACAAATGGGATTTGATTGAGGATAAATCTAATACGGCTATCAAACACTATGAAGAAGCCATTCGCAATCGCATGGCTCCATTCGTAGATTTTCCAATCATCTTCGCGTCTGCTTTAACGAAACAACGCATATTTAAAGTTCTTGAGACAGCGAAGGATGTGTTCTTGGCTCGTAAACGTCGCATATCTACCTCCAAATTAAATGAGGAATTGCTTCCTCTTATCGAAGCTTATCCACCACCTTCAATTAAAGGCAAATACATCAAGATTAAATATTGTGCCCAAATACCAAATACGCAGATTCCCTCCTTTGTGTTCTATGCCAATTTGCCTCAGTATGTAAAGGAACCCTATCGCCGTTTTTTGGAGAATAAGATTCGTGAGCGCTGGAATTTTACAGGAACTCCCATTAATATCTTTATTCGTCAAAAATGATGAAACACTTCTTCTTCTTTCTTTGTTTTGGAATGATGGTAATAAGTGGTTATTTTACTTCTTGTGGTAATGCTCCAACAGAAAAGGAATCTCCTGCTGATACGGTAAACGTAGCGGATAGTGCAGTTGCTTATTATTCATTGCAAAGCCAGGGGAAATTTGATGATTATGTTGACAAAATGCATTCTTGCCTTAATATGTCTGTTGACTATAGAAATAGTATAATCGTCATGCTTAAGCAACATCAAACTTACATATTAAAAGCTAAACATGGAGTTAAAGATGTAGAGCCCATCCGCAGCGAGTTCCATGACGCAAACAAAATGGCAAATGTATTCTTAAAAGTAACTTTTAACGATAATAGTCAAGAAGAAGTTATGTTCCCGATGGTGTATGATAAAGGAAAATGGTGGGTGCAGTAAGGTATTAAGGTACTCATTATATAAGTTTAATTCTAAAAACAGGTTGTGGTTTTTGTTACAACCTGTTTCTTATTTTACTAACATAGATGAGAAGGATTCATTTTGTTTTGGTAAGAGTGTGTTCAACTATTCTTTTAAATGCTTATAATGCCTCTTGATGTGTAAAAACTGTAAGAGAAGAATGGTTATATTGAAATAACTTTGTAGATTTGCCTAACAAAACCTCAAGACGACTGGTAACGCCTAACCTTGTTCGTAGTTGAGAATTTAAAAAGATAAGTTTTAAAAGCAATGGTGACCAAACAAGATGTTAAAAATGTGCATGCCTTAAGTATAAAAAAGTATCGCGATGCTGAGGGCCTGTTTTTAGCAGAAGGATTGAAAGTAATTTCAGATCTTTTGCCTTTAATGCGTTGCCAGACTTTGTTTGCTACTAGCGAATGCCTACGTTTACTGCCTCAATCAATGCTAAAAGTAATAGATAGGGTAGAGGAGGTAAACATAAAAACGATTGAGAAGTTATCGTTGCTTACGACCCCTCGTGAAGCAATTGCCGTGTTTCAAAAGCGCAAGGAAAATGAGAATATGAATTCTTGGGTGCAATTAACTTCTAACGAATTATGCCTTGTGTTAGATGGAGTGCAAAATCCGGGAAATTTAGGTACGATCATTCGCCTAGCCGATTGGTTTGGCATTGAACATATTTTCGCTTCTAAACAGACGGCCGATGTTTACGCTCCCAAAGTGGTTCAAGCAACTATGGGTGCAATTGGACGAGTACACATACATTATTGCGATCTTATGAATCTGCTCAATAGTATTCCTAATTCCATACCAATTTATGGAACATTTTTGGAAGGTGAGAATCTTTATGAAAGCGATTTATCATCTCATGGTCTCGTTATTATGGGAAATGAGGGAAAGGGGGTTTCTTTAGAGATAGCAAAGAAAGTTACTCGAAAACTTTTCATACCTCCTTATCCTTCAGGACGCACAACGAGTGAAAGTTTGAACGTTGCAATTGCTACGGCAGTAGTGTGTGCTGAGTTTAGAAGACGAATGTGCTGAAGAAATGGAGTTCGTATAAATCGAAAATAAGATACTAAAAACTGATGTTTAACATATACTTAGAAAGAGGAGAATGGTGGTTGTTATCGATGTTAGTCGTAGCAACTATTGCGTTATTACTTCAGTATTTATTGCGTTTACGTCATTTTCAACTCGTAAGCAAGTATGTTTCTTGGCAAGCAGAAACCCAAGCTGTAGAGCAGGCTACTCAAGAGGCTCTGATTTCGGGACTCGACAAGTCAAAGATATTTGTTTCACTTATAGTTCCACTTAATGAACACAATGCTTCTCAAGCAGAATCATTGGTTGATTTACTTTTCGCTCAAGAAACGGATATCCCTTTCGAGGTTATTTTAGCTGAAGAAGATTTATCGGACGAGGTTAAGGACGTGTACCATCGTAGAAAAAAAGTATATGCCCAGATTCGTTATACGTTTGTTCCCGATACCTCTCGTTATATTGAACGTCGTAAGTTAGCCATTACCTTAGGTATAAAAGCTTCAAGAGGAGAGTGGTCGATTATTTTAAATCCAGAAACTCATCCTATTGATAATCGTTGGTTATATCACTATATGCAAAATCTTACGGATGATATAAATTTTGTGGAGGCCTATTACAATTATGAAAATGATGGTAGCCGTTTATCTCGTCGGGTGATATTTGATAGCGTGACCGATTGGGTGAAACGTTTAAACGCTTACGAAAAAGGGTGTGTGCTAGGTTGTAATACCTCCAATTGGGCGGTTCGTAATAGTTGGTTTATCGCTCAAAATGGTTTTGCTGATAGTTTGAACATTGTGTTAGGCGAAGAAGCTATTTTTTCAAATCGTCATGCCACAAGCGACCAAACTCTTTTGCTCTGTTCTCCTTCTACGAAATTAGAAGAGAAAATACCCTCTTCAAAGGAAATGCTGATAAGAAGTTTATTTAAGAGTGAGGCTAAACAGCACTTTGCAAAGGGATCAAATCAATATTATCGTCAAGAAAGTTTTGCTACTGTATTAGTTTACCTATTTTGCTTTTTTATACTTTCCTACATAGTGGGACGTTTGACGACTATCGTTAATGCCCCTACTTATCAAGTGCAATGGCTTTATGCCGATGTGGTGGCCATATTGTTGATAGTAATTGGTGCAGTGTTGCCATGGTGCTTCATTCGAAGATCTTTACGAATGTTAAATGAACGAAAGTATGGAGCTTATATCTTTATTTATTATTTGCTACGTCCCTTTCGCTCTTTTTCTATTGAATGGGAACGTTGGTTACATAAGCAAGAGTTTACACGTAAGTATATCTAAATAACATTAAGGAACGACCCCGTCTTCTTTACGTGGAGCGTTAATTCTTATTTATAATATTATTTTTAGAATGCCTAAAATCTCAGAAAGAGCCATTCAAATGCCCGAGTCGCCTATTCGCAAACTCGCTCCTTTGGCCACACAGGCTAAGGATAGGGGCATACATGTATATCATCTTAATATAGGTCAACCAGACCTTCCTACACCTCAAGCAGGACTTGATGCCCTACGCCACATAGATCGTAAGATTTTAGAGTATAGTCCTAGTCAGGGATTTCGTAGTTATCGCGAAAAATTGACTCATTATTACGAGCGGTATAAAATCCATCTCTCGCCCGACGACATTATCATTACATCGGGTGGTTCTGAAGCTGTGTTGTTCGCCTTTATGTCCTGTCTTAATCCTGGGGATGAAATCATTGTTCCTGAGCCAGCTTATGCTAATTACATGGCATTTGCTATATCGGCTGGAGCGCGTATTCGAACAATAGCTACAACCATAGAGGAAGGTTTTTCTTTGCCAAAGGTTGAAAAGTTTGAAGAACTGATAAACGAGCGTACACGCGCCATTCTGATTTGCAATCCAAATAATCCGACGGGATATCTCTATACCCGTCGTGAGATGAATCAGATTCGGGATATGGTGAAGAAATATGATTTATATCTCTTTTCCGATGAGGTTTATCGAGAGTTCATATATACTGGTTCACCCTATATTTCTGCTTGTCATCTTGAGGGTATAGAGCAGAATGTTGTGTTGATAGACTCTGTGTCAAAGCGTTATAGTGAGTGTGGCATTCGTGTTGGGGCACTCATCACGAAGAACGAAGCCATTCGTAAGGCTGTGATGAAATTTTGTCAAGCACGATTAAGTCCACCGTTGATAGGTCAGTTAGTGGCCGAGGCCTCACTTGATGCGACAGAGGAGTATACCCGCGACGTGTATGATGAGTACGTAGAGCGTCGAAAATGCTTGATTGATGGTCTTAATCGCATTCCTGGTGTTTATTCGCCCATTCCCATGGGGGCGTTCTACACGGTGGCAAAGCTTCCTGTGGATGATGCTGAGAAATTTTGCGCTTGGTGTTTAACTGACTTTGAATATGAGAAGGAAACGGTGATGATGGCTCCAGCAGCTGGCTTCTACACCACTCCAGGGGCTGGCCGGAATGAGGTGCGCATTGCCTACGTCTTAAATAAAGACGATCTTCAGCGAGCTCTATTTGTACTACGTAAAGCTTTAGAAGCATATCCTGGGAGTGAGTTATATAAAGTCAACGAGAATTATTAGTTAGGAAAAAACAACTCCTATAATATTATTATCAAGTAAGAATGTTATCTTTATTCATAGCCAAGCGATTCTTTAAAAATTCGAGAAGGAAGGGTGATGAAACGGCTAGCAAAGCCTCTCCTCCCGCATTGCGCATTGCTACTTTGGGCATAGCTATTGGCTTGGCCGTAATGATTGTATCGTTATGCGTAGTTCAGGGATTTCAAAGGGAGGTTAGTGACAAACTTACGGGTTTTGCGTCACACCTAGAAATCATAGATTTGAGTTCGCTTAGCTCACCTGAAACACACCCTATTATAGCGAGCGATTCGTTTATTGCTGAGGTTAGGAAAGCTCCTAGTGTAGTCAGAGTGCAGCGATTTTCACAAAAGATTGGCATATTCAAGACGAAAAATGACTTTGCAGGCATTATGCTGAAAGGGGTCGGTAGTGACTATGATTTAAGTTTTATCAAACGATATGTGGTGTCGGGACGTTTACCTCTGTTTGGAAGCTGTGATACGGCTAATGAAATTATGGTGTCTCAGACAATTGCTAACCGTCTTCATTTAAAGGTAGGCGATAAGGTTTATAGTTATTACTTTTCGAATACAATTAAGCAGCGTCGGTTCACGGTAGTTGGTATTTACAACACCTATATGAAACAGTTTGACAATAATGTGGTGTGGGCCGACTTGCAGACTGTAAATCAGCTTAATCGTTGGAATGCAAATCAATGCAGTGGTTTGGAGCTAAAATTGAAGAGTTTAGATGATACAGAACTAGCTGAAACTTTCTTATGTAAGCAAATTATGGGACGGAAGGATAGCAATGGACGCACTTATTCTCTTCTCAGTTACAAAAATAACCCCACTACAGCTTCCGTTGTTTCGTGGCTTGATTTGCTTAATTTTAATATCAACGTCATTTTGGTCATTATGATGTGTGTTTCGGGATTCAGCATGATTAGTGGCTTACTTATTCTCATCTTGGAACGTACTAATTCAATTGGTATTCTAAAAGCACTTGGTGCCACCAATCGACGTATTCGCCACATCTTTTTATGGTATGCATATTTCATCGTGACTCGTGGTTTGGTGTTGGGAAATGTGATTGGTCTAGGTCTTGTACTTTTGCAGAAATACTTCCATTTGATACGTCTCTCAGCCGAGATTTACTATGTTCCAGAAGCTCCCATAGAGATAAATCTGTGGTGGATAGTGGGACTTAATGTGGTCACACTTATTATCACCATGCTAGCTTTGATTACGCCTAGTTATTTGGTGTCACGCATTCAGCCGGCACAAGCCATCCAGTTCGATTAAACTCGA
>CAVKKI010000112.1:0-8508 GCA_963656725.1 Oribacterium sp.
TGCATAATGAAGGCAATAAAATACTTCGTAACAGTTTGATAGCGATACTGCTCATTGGAGTTGTGCTCTATTGGTTGCTACACGATGTAACGCTTTGGCCTTTCTATGTTTATATAGGCATTTGTGTGGTGCTTTATGCCACCGCTGTCAACTTTTTCCGTTGTCCCATCCGCATTTTCAATGGCGACAAAAAAAACACCGTACTGGCCGCTGCCGATGGACGCGTAGTGGTGATTGAAGAAGTGGATGAAAATGAATATTTCCACGATCGCCGATTGATGGTGTCAATCTTCATGTCAATCACGAATGTGCATGCCAATTGGTTTCCCGTGGAGGGAGTGGTGAAAAAGGTGGTGCATCACAACGGCAACTTCTATAAAGCCTGGCTGCCCAAAGCAAGCACCGAAAACGAACGCTCCACCGTGGTGATTGAAACGGCTGACGAGCAAGAGGTTTTGGTGCGCCAAATAGCAGGTGCTGTGGCTCGACGCATCGTGACTTATGCTCGCGAGGACGAAGATTGCTATTTCGATGAACACATGGGCTTTATTAAATTTGGATCGCGTGTAGACGTGTATCTACCCCTCGGTTCAAAAATCCTCGTAAAGATGGGACAAGCCACTACAGGTAACCAAACCGTGATTGCTAAATTGCCTGAAACACCAACAAAATAGCCGTGCGCTGCAATCGTTTAATAATTCTTCTGAACCTTTAAGCAGAAAATGAAGAAGCATATTCCCAACACGCTCACTTGCTGCAACCTCATTTCAGGCTGCATTGCCACATATTTCGCTTTTCAAGGAGCGTTTTCTTATGCATTGACCTTTATTATTATAGGTGCAGTGTTTGATTTCTTTGATGGTTTCGCCGCTCGATTGTTACACGTGTCCTCGCCAGTGGGCAAGGAACTCGATTCCTTAGCCGACGACATCACGTTTGGTTTCGCCCCCTCAGCCATCGTCTTTTCCTTACTCTCTGCACTATTGAAGCCCGCAAGCGGAGGGTGTTGCCCCATAGGCTCCGTGCTTGGCAATGCTTACGTGTGTCAATATCTGCCGTATGTAGCCTTTATTATAGCCGCCTTTTCGGCCCTTCGCTTAGCCAAATTTAATTTGGATGAACGACAAACCACCTCATTCATTGGGCTTCCCACCCCTGCCAACGCTCTGTTTTGGGCTGCTGCGGCTGTGGAACTCTCGAATGGCGAAGGCCTTGTGTCGGGAAACGTGCGCTTAATATTATTGCTCCTCGTGGGCGTTGTGCTATCGAGTTGGTTACTTGTGGCCGAAATCCCCATGTTCGCTCTCAAATTCAAATCGTTTACCTGGGCCGACAACAAGCTTCGCTATTCCTTTATCGTGTTCAGCGCCGTGTTGCTAGTAACATTAGGTTGGATTGGTTTTTCTGCCATCATCGTGTGGTACATTCTAATCTCTTTGGCCAACAACTGGTTTGGCACGAAGGTTGCAAATAAAGGGAAGTAATCAATCATAGGCTGCAGAAGAGCGTTTTCTACCTCTTAAAAATGCTTTTTCAATAAGGCAATTTTCAACTGCAGCCTACAAAACTCACTCCCTTTATACACCCTTAATTCCTTTTGGCCTATGCTCAAGTTTTTTGGATGCATCATCGCACTGCTCATTATTTTATTCTTCATATCTCTGCTTTTCCCTATGTTTTTTGCCCGTTGCGTTGTGCGCATGATGGGCATTAATCCCAATGATTTACAAAGAAAAGCTTCTAATCAAACGAATGCTAATTCGGCGGGTACAACGAGCAGAAATAACACTAGCACCTCCTCAAGCCGTGCTGGAAATGCTCATCACGAATTTAATGAGCGTGGAGGAACGCAAAACGGAGAGAAAATCTTCCGTAGCGACGAAGGACAATACGTTGACTACGAAGATGTGGATGAGGAAGACGAAGACTTTTAAGGCTCGAGAAGATCAAGTAATCCTAGAAGAATTAGGACGCATCGCCCCAAAAGCTATTTATTTATCACTAATGCTTTAGCATCTCTTCGCTACTCACAATTCCATGCATCACAGCGAAGATAGTAAGCGCCGAAACACTTCGCGTGCCCAATTTCTCAGTCAAATTATTGCGGTGTGTAATCACCGTGGCAAGGCTCACTCCCATATTAGTCGCAATTTCCTTATTTATTAATCCGTTCACAATGCCACGCAACACCTCCGTCTCTCTAGGCGTGAGATGGGGTACTTGTGATGCATGCTTTCTGTTCGCCATTGAGGTATCGGCTGGCTGTTGGGCTAACCTCACCACTTCAGGTTGCTCACCATGAGCCGAATGTGAACGTTGTGCTAGTGAAATAATCGTACGAATGAGTTCATCCTCAGGCAAAAGCACATTAAGCGTGTGAAAGCCTTGCGGCAGACGTATTGCATCGTCGCCATGAACCAGAACAATCGTTTTGTGCTGGCGTTGCAAAAAATAGTTTGCCCCAATCAGCGCCTCGTCTATCGACACAAAATAATGAAAGAAACTGTCGGCCTCAGCATTCTTAGCTAAATCTTTATAACTTGAAAACAAACACACCTCTGCCCGCGGCATCATGCGGCGCACAATGTCGGCAAGACCAATCGCCGCAAGCGTGTTGGGCGAGATGATGGCAATAGAAGGCAAACTCATAGGCTGACTGTGATGGATTGTCTTTAAAGAATTGTTCAAAGGAAGGAAGTTTGTTGAAACGCTCGTTTCAACTAATTTAAAATTACCCTATCACCAAGATAACTTTTTAGTATCTCCTCGGCTTGGCGTTTTTGCTCATCGGTGTTAACAGGCACATCTTTAAGTTTATATTCCCAACCCAAAGCCTCGTATTTATGCACACCAAGCGTGTGGTAAGGCAAAATCTCCACTCGCTCTAAACTCTTGTAATGAGCAAAATGTTGGCCTAAGGCGTGAAGATCCTCTTCAAAGTTGCTCACACCAGGCACAAGCACGTAGCGTAGCCAAAAAGGGTGACCTGTCTCTTCAAAATAGGCCGCAGTGCGCAAAGGTAGCTCGTTGCTATGCCCCGTGATGCGTTGATGACGCTCATTGTTAAATTCCTTTATATCGAGCATCACAAGGTCGGTCAATTGCCAAAGTTGCTCCACCTGTTTATTCCATATCGCACCGTTCGAATCGACACAGATGTGAATGCCCTCCTCCTTTAATCTTTTAAATAAGGGGATAAGCGCTTTGGCCTGCACCGTGGGTTCGCCTCCCGAAAAAGTGATGCCGCCACGTTTACCAAAAAAGGGCTTAAACGACACGGCTTGCTGCACAATGTGTTCGACATCGGTCAACGTGCTTTCGCCCACCGCATCAATCGTGTCGGGATTGGCACAATAAAGGCAGCGGAAGGGGCAACCTTGAAGAAACACCACGTAGCGCAAACCTGGGCCATCGAAGGTGCCCATCGACTCGTAGCTATGAACTCTTATTTGCATAGATGAAAGAAAAGAAAGAGGAATGAAACGATGAGTGAAAGTAAGTGTTTGTAACACTTCTTCTAAGCCCCAAACAACACAGAGTGAGCCATGAGGCGCAAATATGAGCGCAAAGTTACGCCAAACTTATAAAAAAGCCGTATCTTTGTGGTCAAAAACAATAATACAATGGCAAAAGACACGGTAATCCTCACCGGCGACCGCCCCACTGGTCGCCTCCACATAGGACACTACGTAGGGTCGCTTAAGCGCCGCGTAGAACTTCAAAATCAGGGCGACTTTAAGAAAATGTTCGTCTTTATAGCCGACGCACAGGCCCTGACCGACAACATTGATAACCCCGAGAAGGTGCGACAAAACGTGATTGAGGTGGCACTCGACTATTTAGCATGCGGACTCGATCCTGAGAAAATCACCATCTTCATCCAAAGCCAAATCCCCGAGCTCTGCGAACTCTCCTTCTATTTCATGGACCTCGTCACGGTGAGCCGCCTGCAACGCAACCCTACGGTGAAAACCGAAATTGGCATGCGCGGCTTCGAGTCGAGCATTCCCGTTGGCTTCTTCACCTACCCTATCAGTCAAGCAGCCGACATCACCGCCTTCCGAGCTACTACAGTGCCCGCTGGCGAAGATCAAAAACCGATGATTGAGCAAGCCACTGAAATAGTGCGCCGTTTCAACCACATCTATGGTGAAACACTGGTAGAGCCCAACATCTTGCTTCCCGACAATAACGTTTGCCGCCGCCTACCCGGCACCGATGGCAAAGCTAAAATGTCGAAAAGCCTAGGCAACTGCATCTATTTGGCAGAATCTGCTAAAGAGGTGAAGCAGAAAGTTATGTCAATGTATACTGACCCCTTGCACATTCACGTGGAAGACCCTGGACATCTAGAAGGTAACTGCGTGTTCACTTACCTCGACGCTTTCTGTAAACCCGAACACTTCGGCCTCTACTGGCCCGACTATCAAAACCTTGACGAGGTGAAGGAACACTACACCCGTGGTGGACTGGGCGACATGAAGGTAAAGAAATTCCTCAACAATATTTTGCAAGAAGAACTCGAACCTATCCGTCAGCGTCGTGCCGAATTTGAAAAAGACATTCCCGCCGTTTACGAAATGCTGCGCAAAGGTTGTGAAGAAGCCCGTGCCGTGGCAGCAGACACGTTGAGTGAAGTGCGTAGAGCAATGAAAATCAATTATTTCGACGACGCAGTCCTCATAGCTGAGCAAGCGAAACGCTTCGCACAAAAGTAAGCAACAAAAAAAGCGGAAAGAAGCGATGGTTCTCCCTTCGAAGAATGAAAACTATCGAATAGTTCACCCCCAAACCATCGAAAAGCACCCATTTTCAACATTTTCGCAAAAGTGTGCTTGGTCGTTACCAAAAGTTTTTCTAACTTTGCACCCCGAAGTGAGAAGGTGCCTCATAATGAAAATGAAAAAGAGGCCGTGAGGTCTGAAGCCATGGTAAGTGCTGACCTTTCCCACTCAACTGATATGTATATCAAAAACAAAAAAACAGCATAACAAAAATGAAAAGAACTTTCCAACCCCACAATCGCAAGAGAAACAATAAGCATGGTTTCCGTCAGCGTATGCAAACTGCCAATGGCCGTCGCGTATTGGCATCACGTCGTGCAAAAGGTCGCAAGAAGTTGACCGTTTCTGACGAAGTTCATGGCAAGAAATAATTGCTTCTGCCTTTCTTCACCCCATCGTGCATAGATGGGCAGAAAAAAGAGGCTGAAACGTTGAATAAATCCTTCAATGTTTCAGTCTCTTTTTCTTTTTACGCTATCTGCTTCAATGAAATTTTTGAAAAGATATGTATTGTCATGCTAATGAGGCAAAAATTATTTGTACATTTGCATTCAGTAAAGCATGAAATCTGTGAACGACGATACACTCTTTAAGATTGACATTGACCAAGTACTCAACAGCAAAGCCGGAGCTAAGGCTCGCTTTGTTCCACGATTCGTACGTTCTTGGCTCAAGCGAATTGTTCATCAAAACGAAATCAACAAATTTATGGCCACCCAGGGACATTTGCAAGGAGTGCCTTGGCTTGATGCAGTGATGAACTACCTCGACATACATCTTGACATCGAAGGCTTTGAAAACCTTCCCACCGACACCACACAACGCTTTACTTTTGTAAGCAATCATCCGCTAGGCGGCCCCGACGGTATAGCCATTGGCCAAATACTCGGCCATCATTACAATGGTCGCATACGCTACCTTGTCAACGATCTTTTGATGAATCTTCACGGCTTAGCTCCACTCTGTGTGCCCATCAACAAAACGGGAAAGCAGAGCCGCGACCTCCCGCTAATGGTGGAAGCCGCTTTTCAAAGCGACAATCACGTCATTATGTTTCCAGCTGGACTGTGTTCACGCCGCACAAACGGAGTGATTCACGACTTACCTTGGAACAAAACGTTCATTGTGAAAAGCGTTGAAACAAAACGCGATGTAGTACCCATCTTTTTCGGTGGACGCAATTCCAATCGCTTCTATCGTTTAGCCAATGTGGGCAAGCATCTGGGCTTGAAATTCAACATAGCTATGCTTTTCCTAGCTGATGAACTTTTTAAGAACCAACACAAAACCTTTAAGGTGAAAATAGGAAAGCCGATTCCTTGGCAAACTTTCGACAAAAGCAAACACTCTACGGAGTGGGCCAAGTGGGTGGAAGATAAGGTCTATAAACTTTAGTGTTTGAAATCTCCATTTCAAAATTTGGAAATTCTCTTTTCTGAGATTAAAACTACTCATTTCCCCCTTGTGCTAGTTTGCTTCTAAAATCCCTAAGTTCAAGAAAACACTCGCTGCTCTCCACCCCCTATTATATAATAACACCTAGAATCAGAAAATATCTCTCTATATTCTATGCAACCAATTATTCCACCTGTTGACAAAGAGCTACTTAAGCAAGAACTTACTCCCGAAAGGCGCTTACGCTCTACAAACAAAGCTGGCAACGAAATCTACATCATCACCTATCAACAAGCTCCAAACGTGATGCGCGAAATTGGGCGTCTGCGTGAAATAGCTTTCCGGGCTGCAGGCGGTGGAACTGGCATGGAGTTAGATTGGGATGAATTCGACACTTGCGAGCACCCCTTCTACCAACTCATTGTGTGGGATCCCGAAGAGGAACTTATTTTAGGTGGCTATCGTTTCCTTCCTGGATGCGAACTGCAATATTACGACAATGGACAGCCCAAGTTGGCCACAAGCCACATGTTTCACTTCTCAGACGAATTTCTTAAAACCTACATGGCGGAAACCGTGGAATTGGGACGCTCTTTCGTGACACTAGAATATCAAAGCACCCGCGCCATGAGCAAAGGTTTGTTCGCTCTCGACAACTTATGGGATGGGTTAGGCGCACTTACGGTGATTATTCCCAACTTGAAATATTTCTTTGGAAAAATGACGATGTATCCATCGTTTAATCGCGAGGCTCGCGATATGATACTCTTCTTCCTGAAAAAACATTTTGGCGACAAAGATCATCTCATCACCCCCTACGAACCCCTACACATCGACACACCCGAAGAAGAACTAGAAAAACTTTTCGTGTGCGACGACTTTAAGTCAGACTATCGCATCCTTAACACCGAGGTGCGCAAACGTGGCTACAACATACCCCCTCTCGTTAATGCTTATATGGGATTAAGTCCCACCATGCGTGTGTTTGGCACGGCCATCAATCATGAGTTTGGCGAAGTGGAAGAAACAGGCATCTTCATCGCCGTAGACGAGATTCTAGAGCAGAAACGCATGCGCCACATCGACACCTACGTAAAAGAGCACCCCGACAGTTTAAACCTTTTTGAGGAACTGTTTAGGAAGAAAGGCTAACTTCTATTCGCCATTGCGTTGCTCCACCTCCTCATCAAGAAGCGCCTCAAAATCAGCTCTCTCTTCATAAGATGTTTGTATGTTCGTAACATTGGACAAGATTATGAACCATACTCCTAAAAACTATGCGATATGAAGTACTTGGATCCCAAAACAGACCTTACCTTTAAAAAAGTGTTTGGTCGCCACCCCGATTTATTAATGAGTTTGCTCAATGCACTTCTGCCATTGAGCGACGACGAACAAATACAAAGCATTAAATACCTACCTAATGAACTTGTGCCCGAACTCTATAAGCACAAGAACTCCATTGTCGACGTGCTTTGCGAGGATGTGCGGGGAAGAAAGTTTTGCGTAGAAATGCAGATGGAGTGGACCACCGCATTCAAGCAACGCGTGCTTTTTAATGCTTCAAAGCTTTACATCACACAAGCTATGGAGAGCGAAAGCTATGAACAATTACAGCCTGTTTATTCGCTTAATTTGGTAAACGACATTTTCGAGCCTAACGTACCCGAATTTATTCACAACTACCAAATAGTTCACGATAAATATAGCAACAAAGTGATTAAGGGCTTACAGTTCACCTTTATTGAATTGCCTAAGTTCACACCCAAATCCACATTAGAAAAAAAGATGGCCGTGTTATGGCTTCGTTTCCTAACCGAAATTGGCAAACCCTCACACGATGTTGCTGAAGACCTCATCAGCAATCCTGAGATAAACAAAGCTTTGGAAGAAGTGAAAATTTCTGCTTTTTCTGAAGAAGAACTACGCTCCTACGACAAATTTTTAGACATTGTACGCACGGAAAAAACCATGCAAGATGGAAAATTTGAAGAAGGAAAGGCAGAAGGAAGAGCAGAAGGAAGAGCCGAAGGTATTGCCGAAGGCATAGAAAAAGGAAGAGCAGAAGGGATTGCAGAAGGCATTGAAAAAGGAAAAGCGGAAGAACGTGAAGAAATGCTCAAAAACACATTAAACTCTGCACGTTCTATGCTTGCCGATGGTTTATCATTAGAGAAAGTGATGCTCTACACTAATCTTAGCAAGGAGCAAATTGAAAAATTGCTATAGATGCATAGAGTGGAGCTAAGTAACCAATCAAAATATATTTTAATATTGGTTCTACAAGAATTAGTGTGAGTTAACATGAAATATTGCCGAAATATTTCCG
>CAVKKI010000113.1:0-3245 GCA_963656725.1 Oribacterium sp.
TGCTTGCGTAGTTATGCTTTTGCTCTTTCAGAGCGTACTTTTCTACTCAACTGTAACCCAGGGCGCCGCTTCGCTTGCCCTGGGCTAGGTGCATGCATTGGGCTTTCAGCCCGCCCTTAAATGAAAGAGTATTATAAAATTATTTCTGAACGCCTACTTATAGAAGGATTTTGGGGAGGTTATTCTTCGTTTTGTGTGAGCTCGTCAAGCAATTGGGGTAGCTGGCCAATGAGGTAGAAGGGGAGGTTGAGCAGGCGGAAGGGCTTGCCTTGGGGGGTGTGTAGGTGGTCGATGGAATAGGGGGCAGACCACACGCGTATGGCTAGATTGATGGGGCTGCTGTCGATGAACACTTGCAGTGAGCGCAGATGGGCGTTTGTGCCGCTTTTCACCTCGATGGGGTAGAGCCTTGAGCGGTGGCGGATGACGAAGTCGACCTCGGCTCCGTTGTTGGGCTTTGCCCAAAATGAGCGGCGCTGGCTCACGCTTGTGTCGAGTGCCAGAAGTTCTTGCGCCACTACTTGCTCGGCTAGGTGGCCTCGCCAGTGGTCGGCCATGTCGACCGAGCGGATTAGTTCGTCGCGAATGCCGGCTTGGTAGTTGACCAGCCCGGTGTCGAACCATAGGAGTTTGGGCATGCGGCGCGTTTCGGGCACGAGGGGTAATTGGGGGGATGAAACGGGGTAGGCCAGCTCTAGAAGCATGGCTTTTTCTAGCAAACGGAAGGCTTCGCCCACTTCGCGCGACTTGTAGCCCGACTGGGCAAAGTTGCCTAGGGTGATGGTTTCGCCCGCAAAGGCCCAGCCGTAGTTTAAGATGAAGCGCACCACATCGGTGAGTTTGTTGCCTTTTACGTATTTTTCGGCATCGTCTTTGTATGATTGTATGAGGCTTTCATACACGTTGGTCACGGCGAGGAGGTCGCGGCTTTCGGCAAACTGCTGCACCACTTCGGGCATGCCGCCCACGATGGTGTAGAGGTTGAAGAGGTGTGTTAGTTGTGTGTGAAACACTGTGGTGTAGTCGGCTTTTTGCTTCATCACGGCTAGCAGGTTGGTTTTGCCCAGGGCGCCTAGAAACTCGGTGAAGGTGCAGGGGCGCAGGGCCATGTATTGCACGCGTCCCACGGGGAAACTGACTTTTACGTCGACGAGGTTTTCTAAGAGGCTGCCTGCGGCCACTACATGGAGGTCGGGGCGTTGCTCGTGGAAGTAGCGCAGTTTGGCCACGGCTTGTGGCGAGCATTGTATTTCGTCGATGAAGAGCAGGGTGCTGCCTTGGCGCTTGGGTTGGCCTAGGCTGGCGAAGAGCAGGTCGACGAGGTCGGTGATGGGTAGGTCGAGTTCGAAGAGCCGCTGGGTTTCGGGGTGCTCGAGGTTGAAATAGAGGTAGTTGTCAAACTGTTTGCCGAGCTCATTTATCATGGTGGTTTTTCCCACTTGTCGGGCTCCTCTAAGGATGAGTGGCTTGTGTGTTGGACTTTGCTTCCAGGCTTGTAGCTGAGTGAGTAGATTGCGTTGAAACATGGGCGGGGTGTGTTGGGGCGTTTATGTTGTTGCGTTTGTGTTCTTATGTTTATGCTCTTACGTTTATGCCTTTGCGTTTATGCTCTTACGTTTGTGCCGTTGCGTGTTGGCTTTTGCGCTTGTGTGCTTGTGTTTGCGCTATTCTGTTGAAAAACACGGGCTTGTTGAGGGCAAAGTTATTGATTTTGTTTGAAATCAGTGGCAAGTTGGTGGTGTTTTTGTTTGAAATCAGGGGCAAAAAGCTTCGATTTTTGTTTGAAATCAGGGGCAAGTTGGGTTGGGTTTGTTCGAAATCAGTGGCAAAACGGTTTGCTTTTTGTTTGAAATCAGTGGTAAGAGCCTATTTGTTCTTCTCAACGAACTCGCCTTCTTTCCCTTGTTTTTCCTCAGTGGCTTTTTTTCAAAAAATGGAAGAAACGTGGCAAAATTTAAAAAATCAAGTGCAATATCCCCCCCCCATTCCTTTTTAATGCGTATATTTGCAGAAATTACATTTTTAACGATAATATTAAAACACCCCGAAGCAATGAAAAGAAAAGCATTTCGCCTCTCAACGCTAGCTCTTGGCCTTGGCTTGGGCCTTAGTGTGGGCCTCACTTCGTGTAAAGACAACGACCTTGCCGATGGCGGGAATGGCGAGGACGGTAACCATTCGGAACAAACCTCTCAAACTGATAAATACGACGCTTTGTCGCGCCTTCTTGGTGCTTTGGCCGACGTGGACTCTCTGCCCGATGGCTGGAACGCTGAGGGCTACACCGAGCAGCCCACAGTGGGCACGGTGGCTGATGAGGCTGAGCCTCATGTGCGCTACGTGGTGGTGCCTAATGCCGATGAGGCCGACCGCATTTTTAGCAGCTATGTGGGCATGGCCTCTACGGGCGTGGCCTCTAATCATGAGTGGAGCCAGGAGGGCATTGGCTCTTTGCGTTTTGAGGTGAACAATCAGTCGAATCTCTACGCCACGCTCTATGTGAATGTGAAGCAGCTGCCCACGCTTGAGCAACTGCGCTTTGTGCCAGCCGAGGCGTTGGGCGACAATACCATTGGGCTGAAGCCGAGTGGATTGTATTATCAGTTTGGCGACGTTGTGAAGCAAACGCTTAATGGCACGGAAACCTACTGGGTGTGTGTGCGCCCGGTGAGTATGTTGTCTAAACTGCGGAAAAGTTATTGGGCCACGTTGCAGCTGACCGATGATAACTACAAACAATTTAGCGACAACTTTTATTTGCCCACCGGCCTCTCTACGAAGAAGGATGAGGGGGAGCGTATGGTGCAAAACTTTTTCAACGTGTTGCGCATCATCTATAACCCCTCAACTTACAAAGACAAAGATAAATCGTATATCGACAAGATTCCCCGAGAGGAGTTTGATTACACAGACGCAACCTCCATCAGTGATCTTTGGGAATTGGAAGGCACTTGGGATAAAGTGCGGGCTCGTGATTTTACGGGTGATTTTAAGGAAGCAATTGGAAATAGATCTGTTATCAATGCTTTCTATTATGGTTACAACACGGTGTGGGTGGGCCAGGGTGACTTTCGCCTTTATAATCTTCGTGTTGAAAACAATAGTGCATTGAAAAGCAATAGTAATCTCTTTAATGTGGTCACTCCCTCCACTTGTTGGCTTAAAAAGGCTAGCGATAACGAGAACCGAGATTTTCGAAAGTTTGCCCAGGCCCCGAGCCAAGTTGACGTTTACATCGACTCTGA
>CAVKKI010000113.1:3255-8486 GCA_963656725.1 Oribacterium sp.
CTGAGAAACAAAATGGCTATCTCAACCGCTACATTGTGAAGATTAAATCGGGAGCGGAGCTTGAGGGTAAGTCGGGTGTGGATGTTGACCCTGCCAACCCCTTCAGCAAACATAAATTAGCCAACAATTCAACCATTGAGGATGTTGTTGCTTTGCGTACAAACAAAGTATGGACTTATTTTTATGCGTTAGGTGATGAGGTGGTTAATTCGAAAAAGTTCAGTGGCAAACAAATTTGTTTGCTAAATTTTGAAGGGGTTGACAATATAGCTAATTTTAGTTGCTTTTTGAGTGATGAAAGTAAAGGCGAAAGGTCTGCATATTTGATAGAACCAGATGAAAGCAATATGACCCAACTTATTCTTTATCAAATTTATCGCGCTGTAGATTACTGCGTGTTTAGTAAAAGCAAATACGATAAAAATGGCTATGAAAAAGGCTATTTGTATGCTTCAGGCTTCAAATTGGCTGATGAAGAATTTGAAGCTTACAACTCGGCAATGAAAAATATATATGAAAACTACCTTAAGGGTAATGTTGAGATTGACGAGGCGAACAAGTCGGTCACGGCCAATTTATGTGGCAAAGTGTATAAAATGACCTATGATGCAAATGGCTCAAAATTGGATAAGTATAAACTGGAGAAGCAAGAAGACAATGTGGCTAACCTTCGTAAACTTTATTTGGTTGACTACCTTGAGAATAACCCCAAAGTGGATGGTTTCATCAAGAGCAGAGAGGAGTCAACGCGCAGTTTCCATCTCAAAGGCTTAGATCATCGCAAAAAATTAGTCGACGCTGTTGCAGCCGACCTTGAGGCAAATCTCTCTATAAAATATAATTTTGGTATGTAAATGAAGTGCTGGCTCTGGTGCTAGCCATCTTCACTCAATCATTCTGAAAAGAAAAAAGCCAAAGCTAAGAAGAATGTGTGTGCTTCTTCTTGGCTTTGGCTTTATCATTTTAAAAAAGGGGCTGCTTCTATAGCTGTAACAGTTGTTTTAGGTAGTTAATAGGCTGCATATTCATGCTTTTTTCTGTGATTTGCACCTTGGAGGGTGCATATTTGTGCTTAATGTGCACCTTCCAAGGTGCAAATTTGTGATGATTTTGCAGCTTCTAGATTGCAAATGGGTGGTTTTTATGTGCTTGTGCTGTAAAAAGATCCTCTTTGCTGTTGCAACGCTCGTTCTTGGGGGTGACGCAAGCTCTTGGGGGGCGACGCGTCCCGCGTCGGGGCAAGCTCTGGCGCTAGGTCGGCATTAATTATAGTGGCATTCTTTCCCTCCCCGTCAGTGGGGGCGACGTGGCTCGCGTCGGCAAGGGTGAAAAAGTCCGCTGCATATTAGGCTTTATCCATCCTCTTTCACTCATTCATTCATTCATTCGCTCGCTTATTTTGCAAAGAAAAAGGCAAGGCCAAGAGAGTGTTTCACACATAAGTTGCGTGCGCTTTTCTTTTGGCTTTGCCCCTGACTAAAGTTTGAAATATTTGCACACCATTGCTTTGAGCTGCTCGTGGGTGATGTTTAATAAACCCGTGCTTCTTATCAAGGAAAATTCATCTTTGTTCTTGCTAATCACAAATTTGCGCTCGTTACCATCGATGTTGGCCAGTAGGTGGTAGTGTCCCTTGTAGGTTTCTTCTAAATGAATGTTTTTAACGGCATGTCCGTTGAGGCTTAAAATCGGGAGTTGGTTTTCTTCTTGCCATTCATTCCAATCTTTCAGATGATTGGTGATTGTGGTTTCAACGCGGCCAATCCATTCGTTGGTAACGCCCTGTTTTAATGCTACGGAACGAAACGATTTTAGCGAGGTAACAACGTCGTGAATGATTGCGTCGGGTCTGCGAATGCCGTTGTCGCGAGCAAACTCAATCACGTCGTTACGTGTGACACCGCGAAGTTTGGCACGTGTAAACAGGCAATGATCTTCGTTGGGCAGGTAGCCCCCTCGGTTAATGATGTAGGTGATGTCGTAGGCGGGAGCCAACCTCCACGTGCCGTCTTCATTCATTAGGAATGAGAAGTTCTTGTTGTGGTCGTCGGTGTTGTTTGAGAGAATGTTGAACACCATTCTGCGAAACACCTCTTGACAATCGGCTTCGGGAAGGTGAAGTTTGCGGCAAACTGCAATGAGCTGCTCATAGCTGTCGGCTTCGGGAGAAATGGCGGCTAGCGTTTGCGTGTAAATTTTCTTTGTGCCTTCTCGGTCAAAGCGCTTGGTCATGAAATGCTGGCTGCCATCAACCGAGTAGAGCTCGGAGGGCATCATGTTGATGCCTGCGGTTGTGGCCAATTCGTAATAGGTCATCTCTAGTTGCGACGAGCAATATTCGGAATTACCGAACTTTAGCAGATAATAGTCGAAGTTTTCTAAGCCCGAAATCTGTCCGCTGCGAATCTCTCCCGTTTCGCGGTTGATGGCAATGATGGCCTTGGGTTGGCGTCCACCGGCCGAGGTGCCCACGGTTAGTAGCGATTGCATGGTTATTGACTCTTCTGGCAATATGCGGGCGTTTTCTCTTTCGGTAAAGATGCGCTCGGCCAAATCGGCCAGCGACTTCATGTTAATTTTCTCTGCTTTTCGCTCTTGGGCTGCCTCTGGCACAAACTCTAAAGCCCCCATTCCTCGTTTGTCAATAAACGACAGTTTGTCTAGCGGATTGATGTCTGCCCCCGAAAGGTGCTGCTGCTGACGCCAAAGCTCGAATAGTTGGTTACCCCAAGCATCGGGCAGTGAGTCGGCTACAAAGGCGGGAAGCCTTTGGTAAATTTTCTCTGTTTCACCCCACACGGGTGCAAGTGCCCTTATTCCATTGATGGGAGCAGAGAGGGGTGATATGTTTAATCCCTTTTTAATGAACTCGGGGTTGTATGTGAAGTATGAAAGCTTTCGGCGCTCATCCCATGCGAGTTGGCCAATTTCTTCGTTCCAAAGTATAACTCTTAGTGACTTTATCATAGTGTTTTATAATAGAGGGCTTTATAACAGAGGGTTTTTATCATTTTGTGTGCCGAATGCGTTGTGCTTTCTTTTCGTTTTTTCTGATGAGATAGGGCGATTCTGGCAGCTGGGGCAGCACGTCGTTGAGCGCATTGATTTGCCCCACCACCTTTAGCAGCAGGATGAAGGTGGAGAGCGAGAGGTTGCCAGCCGTGCCATTCTCAAACTTATGAATGGTGGTTAGCCCAATGCCCGATAGCTCTGCCACTTCTTTTTGGGTGAGGTTGCAGCGCATTCTGTAGTCTTTGAAGCGGGTGCCGAGCAGACGCACCAATTCGGGGGTGGAATATTCGTAGAGGTCGTTCATCTTTGCTTTTTGGTTTTGGTTATAATCATTATTTAAATGATAGTTATGGCGCTTTTTGCTAGATAATGTTTAACATAGTGAAGCTTATGGTTGCAAAGGTGTTTATAATTTTTGAGATTGCCAAAATTGGGGGGATTTATTGTTAATCTTTTTTTGTGGGCGCCTGCTCTTGGGGGGGCTGCTCTTGGGGGGCGACGCGTCCCGCGTCGGGGCAAGCTCTGGCGCTAGTGGAAAAGCCCACTGCATCTTAGGTTCTCAAGCATTCTCATTCGTGTTTAATCTGCAAAGAAGAAAAACAAAACTTATAAAACTGCACTGCTCGCAGTGCAACTTTGAGCAAAAACTGCACTATCGACAGTGCAGTTTTTCGCATTTTCTGCACTACGAATTGTGCAATCTCCGTTTTCTAAGTATATTTGCAACCAAAAGAAGCAAAAAAAGATGGAAAGCCTCATTGCCAAATATCGCTATCTGCTATCGCAAACCTCCACAAAGTTTGTGCGCTATCTGCATGCTCAAATTGATTGGGACGCACGCCTTGTGGCCATACTCGGTTCACGTGGTGTGGGAAAAACCACTCTGTTATTACAACACATCAAACTAACCAACAGTGCGCTTGCATCACTCTATGTCACTGCCGACGACCTCTACTTCACCGATCACCGATTGGTTGACTTGGCTCAAAATTTCTATCAAAACGGAGGAAGGCTTCTCTACATCGATGAGGTGCATAAATATGCCAATTGGTCGACAGAGATAAAAAACATCTACGACTTCCTGCCCCAGCTCAAAGTGGTCTACACTGGTTCGTCCATCCTCGACCTCGAACAAGGCGGTGGTGACCTTTCGCGCAGAAAGTTGCAATACTATTTGCAGGGGCTCTCATTCCGCGAGTTTCTCGAGTTAAAATACGAAGAGCAGCTCCCCGTCTACACCCTTGAAGAGGTGTTGCAGGGTAAGCCCGAACTGCCCGCTCAATTGCGTCCTGTGCAACTTTTTAAGGAGTATTTGCGCGAGGGCTACTACCCCTTTTTCACCGAAAGGGGCAGTTTGCTTCGCCTCGATGCCATCATCAACCAAACGCTTGAGAACGACATTCCCACCTTTGCCCGCATGAGTCTTACCACCACGCAAAAGCTCAAGCGATTGCTCTATATCATTGCGCAGAGTGTGCCCTTCAAACCTAATTTCTCGAAATTGGCCGAAACACTAGAAATAAGTCGCAATGCGCTAACCGACATCTTTGCCTATCTGGAAAAAGCAAACCTCATCACCCAGCTTCGCACCGACACTCAAGGCATCAGGCTCCTGGGGAAGGTAGACAAGGTTTACCTTAACAACACTAACCTTGCTTTTGCTTTGACTAACACCACGCCCGACGTGGGCAACATTCGCGAAACGGCTTTTTTAATGTCCACTCGAGCCACTCACACGGCTCTCTCCTCTTCCGCCTCCGACTTCTACATCGCTCCCTACACCTTTGAAGTGGGTGGGGCTAACAAAACGCACCGTCAACTTGCTGGCATCGATAATGCCTACGTGGTGAAAGACGACATTGAATATGGGGCTCTTCGCACTATCCCTCTATGGTCGCTAGGCATGCTTTACTAATGTTTTTTGGGGGAGTCGGTGGGGGCGACGCGGCTCGCGTTGGCAGGGCACTGGCGCTTTTTGAGACAGTATCGGCGCAAGTAGCTCTGGGGGGGAAAACTTTGAGCAACGCGGCTCGCGTTGGCGCTAGTGGGGAAACGCTGCAATAAAAATAAAAAAGCAAAGCCAAGAGGGGGCTTAATTGCTCCTCTTGGCTTTGCTTCGCTTTAATTTAATGGTTCTACAAGAATTAGTGTGAGTTAACATGAAATATTGCCGAAATATTTCCGAATTTTGCAAATGAAATGGTTTCTATTCAAGACAT
>CAVKKI010000114.1:0-8484 GCA_963656725.1 Oribacterium sp.
GCTTAAGTGTGCGTCACTAGTGGCTTAATAAGAAAAACTAGTGGCTTGATAGAAACAATAGTCCGTTAAATTTTTGTAGGAATACAAGGGGAAGGTAAAAGTCAATCCCTGAAAGTATCGCGAATAAGATTGGACCCAACTTTTCCCCTCACCAACAAAAATTAATAAAATATAGTGGCCCGTAACAATGTAAATGTTTGATATTCAGTAATTGATTTTTTTGTGGTACTCAGGAACTAGGCGGAAAGTGTTATCTTTGCGCCATAAGTTTCATGTCACAATTACGACGCAACCCGAAGAACAGGAAAGATGTAGCCCCATCTTTGTATAAATTGAAAAGCAGCTAGAATTACATCTGTGTCACAAAACGGACAATCTGTTCAACCTAATCAACCGCATAGCCATTTTCGATCTAGCCAATCCTCTCCCAACTTTTAGCCAGAAACATAACTTTTAAGGGTGAAATGATAGGTTTAGAAAATAAATTATTACTTTTGCAAAGTAATTGTGACAAACTTCGTGATTACATCTATAAATAACATCTAACAAACCAATTATATCATTCATAAAAAATGAAACCTACACTCTTTCTTCTGGCAGCTGGTATGGGTAGCCGCTATGGTGGCCTAAAGCAGCTCGATGAGCTTGGCCCTCACGGCGAAACCATTATGGACTACTCAATCTACGATGCCATTAACGCTGGCTTCGGTAAGTTGGTGTTCGTTATCCGTAAGGACTTCGAGGACGACTTCCGTCGCATCGTGCTCTCTAAGTACGAAGGACACATTCCTTGCGAACTCGTGTTTCAAAGCCTCGACGCTCTGCCCGAAGGTTTCACTTGCCCTGCCGAGCGCACCAAGCCCTGGGGCACTAACCACGCCTTGATGATGGGCGAAAGCGTGATTAACGAGCCCTTCGCTGTGCTCAACTGCGACGACTTCTACGATCGCGACGCTTTCAACGTAATGGGCAAATGGCTCTCAGAACTTCCCGAAGGCTCAACCGGCAAATATGCCATGGTAGGCTTCCGTGTGGGCAACACCCTCTCTGACAGCGGCACCGTGAGCCGTGGCGTTTGCGAGAACGACGACGCTCACCACCTCACCTCTGTAGTGGAGCGCACCAAGATTCAGCGCTTCGACGGCGTGGTGAAATACCAAGACGAAAACGGCGAATGGGTGGCCATCCCCGACAACACTCCCGTTTCAATGAACTTCTGGGGCTTCACTCCCGACTATTTCAAGCACAGCAACGAGTTCTTCAAAACGTTCCTCTCTGATCCAAAGAACATGGAGAACCTCAAGAGCGAATTCTTCATCCCCTTGATGGTTGACCACCTCATCAACACGGGTCAGGCCACTTGCGAAGTGCTCGACACTACCTCTAAGTGGTTTGGCGTGACCTATCCCGAAGACCGTCCCGACGTAGTGGCTAAGTTCCAAAAACTGGCCGACGACGGCATCTATCCCGAAAAAATGTTCTAATCCTGTATTAGAACCTTGTATCTTTCCATAGACTAGCCCCCTCCAAACCTAGCGCGTTCGGAGGGGGCTTTTAGCATGTGTATAGAGTAGGGGCTTAGCAATTAAATAAGTTTTTAATGGCGTAGAGAGGAAAAACCTTGATGTCGTCGTAGAGCGAGAAATTTTCGAGCGACGTGCGTATGCCAAAGTCAATGCCTTTTTGTTGTAGGAAAATACGCAGACTTTGCATCGATCCCTTCACACCCGATTTTACCTCGATGGGGCGAATGTGTGAGCCAAGTTGCACCACATAGTCCACCTCTGCGGTGCTTCCGCTCTTTTCTCGGTGCCAACAATAAAGGGGGCGCGGCTCATAGCAAGGAGCAGACTTCACAATTTCAAGGCCTACAAAGGTTTCTGCAATGGCTCCTTTATTAATAACCTCAAGTTCGGAAGAGGAAAACATTTGAGCAATGTCTAAGCCTAGAACGCATTGCAACAGCCCAGTGTCGAGAAATATCATGCGACGATATTTTTCGTTGATCTCAGCCCCTAGCGGAATGCCGTTGGCTGAGGTGTGTGTCACGGGATAAACCAATCCGGCAAGAATTAAAGTGTCGAGTGCTGTGCGAATTTGTCCTGTGTTACCGTCGCAGTTCACCTTGTTGTAAACAAATTTGCCCAACCCCTGTTCGGCTACCGAACGAAACACGGCATCGATGCGCAATGAGGGTACGCGTTGTCGGTATTTGGCAAAATCATCTCGAAACGATTGCACAAGTTCCTTTAGAATGCGCTGACATTCTAAGATGTTGCCATCGTGAGCGTATTGGGCCACAACGGCTGGCATGCCACCCAGCACCAAAAACTTGCGCAATTGTCTCACTGCTTGTTCGTGAAGCGGTGCGGGAAGCGAGCGTTCGGGCGAAGCCTTGTTAATCATCTCGCTTAGCATTCTGTCATTGGTGGCCCACAAAAACTCTTCGAAGCTAAATGGATACATAAAAATGCTTCGTATGCG
Organism: Oribacterium sp.; assembly: GCA_963656725.1. Lineage (GTDB taxonomy): Bacteria > Bacteroidota > Bacteroidia > Bacteroidales > Bacteroidaceae > Alloprevotella. The sequence goes on from CAVKKI010000114.1 coordinate 2,485, forward strand.
TCCCACACCATAGGAAGGCAACGTTTCGAGAGCAAACTCTAGCAGCGAACCTGCTGCAATGAGGTGTTGCTCTGGATGTTTCTCATAAAAATAACGTAGGCGGTTAATGGCTTGCGGGCAGGCTTGTATTTCATCAAAAAACAGAAGCGTTTTTCCTGCTATGATGGGTATGCGAAGCAAAGTGGACAGCATTTGGCAGATTTCTTGTGGAGAGTAGCTGCCATCGAATAAATAGTGAATGTCGCTTCGTTCGTTGAAATCGACTTCAGCAAAGTAGTCGAATTGTTGTGCCAGATGCCTTACGGCCGTTGTCTTTCCCACTTGTCGCGCACCGCGCAAAAGCAAGGGCTTGCGCTCAGAGGCTTTCGCCCAAGCCTTTAATTCGTCGTCGATATGTCGCTTTAAATATTCACTCATATTCTAAACTGATTGATTTTCAATACAAAGGTATGCATTTTTTCTAAAATTAGGGGCTAAGAATGCACGGAAATTGAAAAAATAGGGGGCTAAGAATGCATGAAAATTGAAAAAAATAGGGGCTAAGAATGAAAACGAGGCGTGTGTTTTTTCTTTTATGATAGCATAAAAATGGGGTGGGGCGCCTTGCTCTTACAGAGAAAAATATGCAACTATTCGGCTTGTGCTTTCAAAAAACGGCTAAAAAGTTTGGGTTATACACCACCTTATACTATCTTTGCAGAGCTTAAATCTATTCTTTCCACATAACATCTTCATTGAGTGAATGCACACAAAAGAAGATGTAGGGAATTTTTTAAACCTCACAACAAATTAGCATGGATTGGTTTCAATCATTATTTTCAACAACCGGGTCGGTGGCTCACATTGTGTTGCTGTTCTCATTGGTTATTGCCGTTGGCGTTGTGCTAGGCAAGATCAAGGTGGGCAGCGTGTCGTTGGGAGTGACCTTCGTGTTGTTTGCGGGCATTGTGGTGGGACACATTTATCATCACATGGGGGTGACCGACCCCGATGGAGGGTACGCCTGTCCGGCCAATGTGCTCAACTTTATTCAAGACTTTGGCTTGATTCTCTTCGTTTACTGCATCGGTTTGCAAGTAGGTCCGAGTTTCTTCCAGTCGTTTAAAAAAGACGGCGTGCAGATGAACCTGGTGGCCGTTGGCGTGGTGTTGCTCAACGTAATCACGTTGCTCGGCCTCTACTACCTTGTGTTCGACACGCAAAACCCCACTAGCTTGCCAATGGCCGTGGGTGTGCTCTATGGTGCGGTGACTAACACCCCTGGTTTGGGTGCCGCTCAAGAAGCCATTAACACCTTGGGCCTCGACATGCACGGGCAGAACATTGCTGCAGGTTACGCCTGCGCCTATCCCCTTGGTGTGGTGGGCATTATTGGCGCAACCATTGCCATTCGCTACATCTGCCGCATTAAGCTCGAAAAAGAAGAACAAAAAATTCGCGAGCAGCAAGAGGATAACCCCCACGCCAAGCCCCACCACCTCTCATTGCGCGTGGAAAACAAGGCGCTCGAGGGCAAAACCTTCGGTCAGCTTTCGCAATTCTTGGGCCGCACATTCGTCTGCACCCACTACAAGCATGGCGACGAAATCATCTCGCCCAACAGCGAAACACCTCTTCACGTGGGCGATGAAATGAACGCTGTGTGCGCTAGTGACGACGCTGAAGCCGCCACCGCCTTCGTGGGTAAGGAAGTGGAAGTGGACTGGCAAGCAGAGAAAGCCCCCATCGTGTCGAAGCGCATTCTTGTGACGCAAGCCGAGGTGAATGGTAAAACCTTTGGCGAAATGCACTTCAGCTCAATGTATGGCGTGAACGTGACGCGTATCACCCGTCAGGGCATGAACCTTTTTGCCGACCGTTCACTGCGCATTCAAATTGGCGACCGCCTCATGGTGGCTGGTCCTGAAGACAATGTGACCCGCGTGGAGCGCTTGCTTGGAAACTCTGTGAAGCGCCTTGATCACCCCAACGTGGGCGCCATCTTCTTGGGCATTCTCGTAGGTATCATCTTCGGTAGCATTCCCTTCGCCATTCCAGGCATGTCAACCCCGCTGAAACTCGGTTTGGCCGGTGGTCCGCTCGTTATTGCCATCTTGGCTGGTGCCTATGGCTACAAGTTCCACCTTGTGACCTACACCACCACTTCGGCCAACTTGTTGCTGCGCGAAATCGGTCTCATCCTCTTCCTTGCAGCCGTGGGCATCAAAGCCGGAAGCAACTTCTGGGACACCGTAGTGGCTGGCGACGGCTTAACCTACGTTTGGGTAGGTTTCCTCGTAACCGTCATTCCTATTCTCATTATGGGCGTGGTGGGTCGTCTCTACTTCAAGCTCAACTATTTCACCCTAATGGGTGTGATTGCCGGTTCAAACACCGACCCACCCGCATTGGGCTATGCCAACCAAACTGCCAATAACGATGCGGCAGCCGTGGGCTACTCCACCGTTTACCCCCTCTCCATGTTCCTGCGCATACTTGTGGCGCAAGCGCTGATATTATTCCTGGCTTAAGCCATCAGCGCAATCTTTCACACAAGAAACTATTATTTTGAATAAGGCCAACAAACGCATCGGTTTGTTGGCCTTATTCATTTTGTCTTTTAGTGATGATGGAATGAAAACCTAATAAGAACTTAATTTAGGGTAACCCATAGAGGAATGAAAAAGTCGTGACGGTTTGCTCCGTTTTGTTCTTTTAAATTTGAAATATTGGAACATAATTGTTACCTTTGCAATGTTTTCTAATAAACTTACCGACTATGACGAAATTTTCAGAGTTGTATAGGTTGTTAGAAGCGAATGGTTGGAAAATCACAGAAGGGAAGCGACATCGTAAATATGTGCATCCCGACTTTGATTTCTTCATTCCAGTCGGTCGCCATCGTTCGGCAGAAGTTCCTACGGGAACCCTTAATTCTATCCTTCGTGCGGCAGGACTGAAACAACCTAAAAGGTAAAAGAACGTTATGTTCTCCGCTCCGCTTTATTGTGGAGCGGTTTTAAACGCATTATTAACATTCAACTATTATTCGCCATGACACTTAATGCAGTTATTGAACGTGGACAAGATGGTGGATTCGCTGTGTGCGTCCGCGAAATGCCTTGGTTGCTTGGCTACGGCAAAACGGAAGACGAAGCTAAAGCAGATTTTCGTGAAGTCTTTGACGAACAAGTTCAGTTTTATGAAGAGAAGCATAACTGTGCACCCGATTGGGCTGATGCAGAAGTGGTGTTCACTTACGACTTGTCAGCCTTCTTCATAGCGTTTCCTTTCATTAATGTTTCCGAATTTGCAAGGTATGTTGGGATTAATCCGTCATTGATGCGAAAATACAAACAAGGACTTGCTTCTGCGTCGGAAAAACAGTTGTCCATTATTCAGCGGAGTATAGACCACATGATCTCACATCTGAAATCGGTACAACTCTAAAACAATAAACCTTCTGTGTTATTTGCATAGAAGGTTTTTTTTCTTTTGTTTAAGGGTGCTTCTATAAATTACCACCTTTAAAAATAAGGCTTTTGAATGAGCCATTCTCTGAACCTCGGTTCAGGCGTTGTCTGAACCGAGGTTCAGACGATGGCTGAATCTCGATGCAAGCGCTGCTTGAATCGAGAAGCATAGAAGCCCTCATTGAGAAACTGAATGGGACTGAACGAATAGTGAACGATTACTGAACCTATCTGAATAAAAACTGAATAACGCTGAATGAAAACTGAATAAATTCAGAATGGACTGAACGAATTGAACGAAATAGAGTAAGTGTGGAGACAAGGCGGCAAATGCTCTTATTCTCTAAAAAAAGAATGAATGAAGAAGAAAAAATGAAGAGAAGCCCATTGCGCTTATCGAATGTGCTTAAACCATCTGCCACAAATTTTTGCTCCGTCAACCTTTGCTCATTTCCCCATCAAAATCAAGCCAAAGGAATTTAAATTTGCTCTTTCGTTAGCTTTATTGTAAATTTGCAGAAAATTTCACACACATTTTATGACCGACAACAAAACCAATCAAAATAATCCCAATGAAGAGGCCATCGTGGTGAACGGCCGCCGCCTCTCTATTGAGGAATATCTTGACCAAGACGAGAAGAAAGACTTGCTCCGTTTGCTCACCGCAGGCTCGGTGGACGATGGAAAGTCAACCCTCATTGGTCGCTTGCTTTTCGACTCAAAAAAACTCTATGAAGATCAGCTCTCAGCTCTTGAGCGCGACTCAAAACGCGTGGGCAATGCCGGAGCCGGACAAATTGACTACGCTCTGCTCTGCGATGGCTTGAAGGCTGAACGCGAACAAGGCATCACCATCGATGTGGCCTATCGCTACTTCTCTACCAACAAACGCAAATTTATCATTGCCGACACTCCGGGACATGAGCAATACACTCGTAATATGATTACAGGTGGTTCCACGGCCAACCTTGCTATCATTCTGGTGGATGCTCGCACAGGCGTAATCACCCAAACTCGTCGTCACACCTTCCTTTGCTCGCTACTTGGCATAAAGCACTTGGTGTTGGCGGTGAATAAAATGGACTTGGTGGACTTCGACGAGGCCGTTTATCGCAAAATCGTGTCCGACTTTGAAGCCTTCATTCAGTCGTTCAAAATTCCCGATGTGCGTTGCATTCCCCTCTCAGCCCTTCAGGGCGACAATGTGGTAGATCGCAGCGAGCGCACCCCTTGGTACGACGGCCCCTCACTGCTCGAGTTCTTAGAAACCGTGCACATTGGCAATGATCACAACCTGACCGACTTCCGCTACCCCGTGCAATACGTGTTGCGCCCCGACCTCGACTTCCGTGGCTTTAGCGGAAAAATAGCCAGCGGCGTTGTGCGCAAAGGCGATGAGGTGATGGCTCTGCCCTCGGGCAAGCGCAGTCATGTGAAGCGCATCGTTACCTACGATGGCGACCTCGATTACGCCTTCCCTCCCCAATGCGTCACCTTGCAGCTAGAAGATGAAATCGACATTTCGCGTGGCGAGATGCTCGTACACCCCGACAACGTGCCCTCCATCGGCCGTCATTTCGAGGCTATGTTGGTGTGGATGGATGAACAGGCAATGGACGTGAACAAATCGTTCTACCTAAAGCACACCACCAACACCACTCGCTGCCGCATCGACCACTTTGCTTATAAGGTGGACGTGAACACACTCGAAAAGAGCCAGGTGGACCATTTGGAATTGAACGAAATAGGCCGTGCCGTTATTGTCACCTCGAAAGAGCTTTTCTTCGATGCTTATCAAGACAACAAGCCCACGGGTGCCTTCATTCTCATCGACCCCATCACCAACAACACCTCGTGTGTAGGCATGATTCTCGGTCCGGTAGCCGAAACCGACCTTCACACCGACGATGCCCTTCCCACGCTCGACCTTCCCAAACTCGGCATCGCCCCCGAACACTACGAGGCCATCGACAAAGCCGTGAAGGAACTGTCGCGCCAAGGCATTGAGGTGAAGGTGAAACACTAAGCGCTCAAAGACAAGGCATACTCTCTCTCTATATATATCTATATATAATATATGTATAGACGCCGCTAGAAATTACGACATAAGATTCGTGTACTTTTTCATAAGAAAATCCCCCATCGGCTACGCAAAAGTGGCTGATGGGGGATTGATTTTTATGTTTAGCGCAGAGTAGTTACAACTCTTAAACGTTTTGATGTGGTGAATTTTAAGTTGTGATTTTTATCGTGTCGAATGCGTTTATTACCAATGCGGGCTGAAAAATCGTGCAAGGCGAACGCAATGCCAAGCTTGCTTGAGCATTGAAGAGCCGCAGCCGATTTTGTCAAAGAAAAGCCCAATGCTACACCTAGCCCAGGGCAAGCGAAGCGGCGCCCTGGGTTTAAACGCTAGCGGACACGTCGCTCTGAAAGAGCAAAAGCATTGCTAGGAGCACGAGCGTTTGCGTAGTTATGCTTTTGCTCTTTCAGAGCGTGCTTTTCTACTCAACTGTAACCCAGGGCGCCGCTTCGCTTGCCCTGGGCT
>CAVKKI010000115.1:0-8460 GCA_963656725.1 Oribacterium sp.
AGATTTCCACAATCTTGATTTCCTCGCCAAGAAACACGGTGAGGAAGCCTTCGAGCACGCCAAAGTTAGCTTTCTGACGCAACAAGCGCCTATTGGCCCAATCGAAACGTACGTATCTATCGTGTATGCCCATAGTCTGTTTTCTTTTGTTAGGGACAAAGGTAGTGCAAATCACGCACAACGCAAAACAAAACTTGTTTTAGTTTTGCAAAGACACTTTGCAACGAACGTTTATAACAAACCTTTTTGAACACTACTCAACAACACAATCCTAACCATTTTATAAGTTTTTGTATACTCTCTGATAACAATTTCGAAAAATCTGCTAGAAATTTCGTATAATTAACATTAATTACCCCCCCTATTTGCAGATTTAACAAAGTTACTCTATATTTGCAGCGAGAACAGTTGCAAAGTTTAACACTACCTACCTACAAACTTTGCTCAACGAGTCCCCTCTCAACTTACCAATCTTGCCTTTAGCTTGTGTGGAGGGGAACTACCTACAACGGAACTCTTACATATCTATTAAATAACAAATTTAAGAATGAAAAAAATTACATCAATCCTCTGCTTGCTCTTAGCGTTTCTAGGAGTTAGCACGGCGTGGGCAGATCAAACCATCCCCACCCTTAGCTCTGATGGCACGTATCACTACTACGCCATCAAAAACTTGCGCCACAACAGATATGTGCTTTGGAATGGCAACAACAACTTGAGCCAAAGCAGCACCAACACCATTAGCGGTGTGTTCTACTTCACCGAAGGCTCCACCACCAGCACAGACGACGGCGTTACCATTGCAAAAATTCACAACATCGCGGGTCAAGCATTGGCTAGCTTTGCTAGCTGGAACGACACGGGCATTGATTGGTATATCAAAGCCAACACACAAGAAAACAAGGTGGGCATCTGCATAGCTAACGATGCCAATTTTGCCAATTCGTGGAACGACTATGGAAACCTCGGCACTAGCATCGGCTCTTATAAATATGATGACGGGGGCTCGGTGTGTGAAGTGGTAGAACTTTCGGAAAGCGATGTGCTTGCTTTAACAAGAACTATCCCCTCTTCTTTGACAAATAGAATCGGCTATAGTGCATTTTACACTCTTGATGCTTACAACACCCTTACAACAGCATTGAGCAACGCAACCTCCGTTGAAGGCATTACAACCGCTGTGAGCACCTACTTAAATAGTTCGCCAACTGTACTAGAAGTGACTGAAGGCAGTTTCTTACTTCTCAACAAAGAGCACAATCGCTATGTTTGCGCCAAAAGCAATGGCACCGACTCCTACCTCGGTTGCTCAGAAACGGCCAATAGCTTCAACAATGTGTTCACCTTTAAAAAAGTGGAAGAGGGAAAGTATAAAATCTACAACGAATACACCGACAAGTATGTAGGCTACGTGCTTAGCTCTAACAACCGCAACAGTGAATTCTCCTTGACCGACGAAGCCAACGCACGCACCTTCACCATTGAAAATAACACCACCACGGGTTACATCACGTTTAAGGACGAAACCATAACCGACCAAATTGATAATAAAACTTGCAATGCTTGGCACGTGAGCAAAAACAACACAAATGGGGGTTACGGTGTTATCCGCTGGGTGACCAGTGCCGGTGCCTCAATGTTTGACTTTGTTAGCAGCGAAAGTCTTGAAAACAGCCTCTACACTGCCCTTGAAAACCAAGAAGTCAACCGCAATTTTGGCACGGCAATAGGCACTTACGCCACTAGCGACGCCTACACCACGGCCAAAAGCAATTTCACCGCCACAAAGAGCATCAGCAACTATAAGACGCTCGAGACGGCTGCAGCTGCTTTAACCTACAACACTCCCGATGCAAGCAAGTACTACACCATTAAAAACGCTAAAACCCAGACCTACTACCTCACCGAGGATTATGCCAACAACAGTCAGTTGGGTCTGACTAAAGGCACCAACATTGTTCCCTCGCTATGGAAGTTTGAAGCTTGCACCACTGAGGGCAAAACCGACCTTTACTACATTCAAGCGGCTAACTCTCAAAACTACATGAGTAAAACTGTCTATGACTACACTATGAAAGTGGTAGCAAAAGACAACTCAGAAGTGGGCTTATACGACCTCTGCAACCACGATCATGTAGCGGTAACAGGCTCTGCTACCTTGGTTTGCTACGCCAACGATGCTCGCAGCGACCGAGGCACGGCCAACGTGGAAGGCACTGCAGTGAAGAGTTGGAACGCTAAGAACGAGGGAGCCAACAACTGGTATATTGAAGCCGTCGACGAAATTCCCGTAACAATCAGTTCTGTAGGCTACGCCACTCTCAACCTGCCAATGAGCGTAAACATTCCCTCGGGCGTGGAGGCTTACTATGGTGCAAGCGAGGGCGATGGTCAAATCAACTTGACAGCTCTGAACGGTGTAATTCCCGCCGAAACACCCGTTATCTTGGTGGGCACTGAGGGCGAGCACTCATTCACCATCGCTTACGACGATAACACCGCAAAACCTGCAACAAACGCCTTGAGTGGCACACTCGTGCCCTCCACTGTGGGCGACGGAGCTAGCGCTTACGTGCTGAAAAACGGCACTTCAGGCATCGGCATGTATAAGGTGACCAGCGACACAGACCGCACCATTGCCGAAAATAAGGCATATGCAGGCTCACTTGTGGCCGAAACTTCTGGAGCCGCTCAATTAAGCTTCAACTTCGGCAACGTAACAGGCATCAACGCTGCCACTGTAAACGGTACAGGAAACAGCACAATCTACGACCTCAACGGCCGTCGCGTGCTCTATCCCACCCACGGCGTGTTTGTAAAGGCAAACGGTCAGAAGGTATACATTAAATAACTACATCTTAAACAACGAATCACAATGAAGAAACAATATATTCGTCCACAAGCCCTCACCCTAACTTTCAGCACCGAGGGAATGCTTGCCGCCTCATTAATAAACACCTATGATAGTGACGGCACTAACGACACCGGTGGTAGCGAAGCGCTCTCTAACGGAAAGGGCTGGAACTGCAACAATTGGACTGAAAGCGAAGACTAACCCAAAATTCGCTTCAGCACATTCACTATGATACGATTCTCATTCAGAACTTCTGCCACTCTACACACTGAAGAGCGTAGAGGCAAGAAGCCCTCTGTACACCCGAACTTGCAGGGAAGTAGGTAGCCCTGCGGGTAATAAAAGTAATTTTTCTCAACGCACCGTCCGAAGCGATTCGCACGGTGCGTTTTTCTTGCTAATTGTTGGGAAATTTGTTCTGAAGATCCGGTAAAAAGCTTAAAGTTTGCGTGTTCAATTATAAACTGCACGCAAAAAAGCCTATTGAAGAGATTGCGTAAACAAACACTCTCAATAGACTTTCTCTTACCCGAAAAGCATTGTTATTAATAAAAGGATAGCAATGACTTTACCATTCCACGGTCTGCTCGAGTATAACCCCATCAGCGGCATCATCGGCAGTGAATGTTTCACTACGATATTGCACGCAGAGCATAAGCAAAGAGTTCGTTCCAGTGTTGCGAACAGAGCGTTTCGCACTAGGAGCAACTCTCACTACACTACCTTCACCAATGCAGAACACCTTGCCATCCACTTGAAACTCTCCTTCGCCAGAAAGGAAGAAATAGAGTTCTTCATGATTTTTGTGAATGTGCAGGAAGCCTGTTTCCTGACCTGGTGCAAAACATTGCAGCGAAAATTCAGCGCCCGTAGCGTTTACCTTCTCTCCGCCAAACACTTTGCCTGGAATCGTCACACCTGGTCCAAGTTCCAACTCATAGTTCCCAACGTCGCTCAATTTGCCAAAATCTACAGCCGTGAAATTTTCGGCCTTTGCAATGACTTTTGTTTCTTTCATTTTTTCTAAAATATTTGATTTAACGACGGCAAAGTTGCAGCAAATTAGTTTCATCCACAAGAAGGCACTCTGAGGTGTGAAAGTTACTTATGGGTAACTAATGCGATGTAATGGGGAAACGCAATTAGGATTATTAAATAAGATTAACCATCGGCATTCAAGCTACTTGTGGAAAGATAGTTACTTTTGTAGCCTATCATTGAAAATAAGTAGGTGATGAAAATAATAGAATGGTAATATCAAAATAATTTTGATTACCTACTTAAGCAGCAATTAGGAAAAATAAACGTCTGCAATGACAAAATCAATCAAAGAAGCGGTATATCCCGACTGCCCCATACGCAACATATTGTCCAAAATATGCAATAAGTGGTCGTTACTCATCATCTACACCCTACACACTCACAATGAGCAGCCGCTTCGTTTCAACGCCTTGCGCAAACTCATTCCCGACATTTCACAGAAAATGCTCACTAGCACCTTGCGCACATTAGAAGAAGATGGCTACGTTTGCCGCAAAGTGTATGCTGAGGTGCCACCTAGAGTGGAGTACACACTCACCCCTCGCACAATGACCCTGCTGCCCATCATCGACAGCCTAATAGGCTGGGCTAACGATAACATGGCAGCCATATTGAAAAATCGAAATTCCCAAAGTTTTTAAAGAAACAATATGAAATACCCCATCGGCATACAGAGCTTCGAGCAAATCGTAACAGAAGGCTATCTTTACGTGGATAAGACCCAACTGATTTACGACATGGTGAAGAATGGCAAAGTCTACTTCCTAAGTCGTCCACGACGCTTCGGAAAGTCGCTACTCGTGTCCACACTCGAATGCTATTTCGAAGGACGAAAGGAACTTTTCAAAGGGTTGGCCATTGATCACTTGGAAACGGAATGGAAGAAATATCCCGTGTTTCACCTATCTTTTGGAGGGCAAGATTTCACAGAGAGTCAAGCTCTAGAACACGCATTAGAGGAATTTCTTGGAGAAGCGGAGAAAGAATATGGCCGAGATGAATGGGCCATAACACTAGGAAGTCGCTTTAAGGCTGTGCTAGAAAAAGCGCACAAACAAACAGGCTTGCGTGCTGTGGTGCTTATTGACGAATACGACAAGCCCTTGCTCGATGTGATGGACCTGGATATGTACGTAACGCTCAACGAAAAGAAAATCACTCTAGAAGAACGCAACCGAAACATTCTTAAAGGTTTCTATTCCGTTTTTAAAGAAGCCGACAATCACCTTCAGTTTGTGTTGCTCACGGGCGTCACCAAGTTTTCACAAGTCAGTGTGTTCAGTGGTTTCAATCAGCCCGACGACATCAGCCTTTCTGCCCGCTACGACACGCTACTCGGCATTACAGAAGAAGAACTGCACACCGTGTTTAAAGAGCAGATTCAAGAAATGGCCCACATTTACGGCCTCAGCGAAGAGGAAATGAAAACCAAACTCAAACGGCAATATGATGGCTACCATTTCAGTCGCCGCTTGGTGGGGGTTTATAATCCATTCAGCGTGTTGCGAGCCTTTAATGAGATGACCATCGACGACTATTGGTTTAAAACGGGCTCGCCAACCTACTTGGTGCGATTACTGGCGCGTTGCTACGGAAATTTGAACGATTTTACCAATAAATATTATCCCACAAATCAATTTGTAGATTATAAAGCTAATGTGGAAGCGCCCCTACCCATGATTTATCAGAGCGGTTATCTCACAATTAAAAAGGTAAATCTTCGCACCAATTCTTATCTGCTCGATTTTCCCAACGATGAGGTTCGAAACGGCTTCGTTACGCTAGTGACATCAAACTACCTCCAACCCAAGGAAGAGCCTGCCTCATGGGTGCTACAAGTGGTTGACGCTCTTGAGAGAGACGACCTTGAGCAACTGCAAAAACTCTTCACCTCCTTCTTGGCTAGCATCCCCTACAGCCAACGGCGCAAGGACGATGAACGAGAAAAAGAGCGCTACTTTCAATATACCTTCTACCTCATCCTACGCATGATTAGCTCCTACACGCTCTTTGTAGAGAAGGAACAAAGCGAGGGAAGAGTGGACTGTGTGATAGAAACCACGGCCGACATCTACATCTTCGAGTTCAAACTCGATGGCACGGCCGAAGCAGCCCTTGCGCAAATTGAGCAAAAAGGGTATGCCCGAGAGTACGAGGCCAGCCCGAAGCACATCCACCTTATAGGTTGCAATTTCTCATCCAACACTGGCACAATTGAAGGGTGGGAAGTAAGATAAGCATCCCCAATCGTTCCTCTCACTTTTTAATCTGATACAACCCCAAACGTCCCTCAAAAACCACTCTTTCTCGGAAAAGTGTAGTTTTTGAGGTCTGTTTTTATAGGAAAAGTGTATTTTTTGAGGGGTAAAATCATAGGAAAAGTGTATTTTTGCCCTAGCTAAATCATAGGAAAAGTGTAATTATGCTATACAGAAAGATAGAAAAGTATATTGAAAATCACTTACAAACGGGCACTGACAAGATACTCGTCATAGACGGAGCACGACAGATAGGCAAATCCTACATCATTCGAGAAGTAGGCCAAAGGCTATTTCCCAACTTCATAGAGCTAAATATGGAGATAGATAAATTGGGAGAGGGCAATTTTGCCAAAGCGAAAACGGTGGACGATTTCTACCTAGCTTTGAGCACGGTGGCAGGTGAAAAAATGAAGGACAAGAAGACAACCCTAATCTTCATCGACGAGATACAAGTCTACGATCACCTACTCACGTTGCTCAAGTTTCTGCGCGAAGACGGTAAATTCACCTACATCTGCAGTGGTTCACTCCTTGGAGTCACTCTGAAAGCCACTTCCTCCATTCCACTAGGAAGCATCGTGATGAAACACATGTACCCACTCGATTTTGAAGAATTTCTCATTGCCAATGGCGTAGGTGAACTGGTGTTAAACACCTTGCGCGAAAAGTTTAAGGCAAGAGAATCGATGCCCGATGGGGTGCACCAACGACTACTCGACTTATTTAGGAAATACCTACTTGTGGGCGGACTGCCCGATGCAGTAAATGAATTCTTGAAAACAAAGAACATTGCCAACATCCGCACCATACAAAACGACGTCCATCACCTTTATGGAGTGGATGCCGCTCGCTATGAAGAGGCACACAACCGTTTGAAAATACAACGCATATATAGCATGGTGCCATCTAATCTCGAAAACAAGAAGAAGCGCATTGTGGCCAAAGACATTGAGGGGAAAACTGGGAAACGAATGAACAATTACGAAGAAGAATTCGACTATCTAATCTCCTCGGGCATCACTTTGGAAGTGAAAGCTATTAGCAAACCTAGCTTTCCGCTAATTGAAAATAGTGGAAAAAATCTGCTCAAACTCTATATGAATGATGTGGGCCTGCTCACCAACCTCTTCTATGGCACAAACATCAAGGCGGTGATGAACGATGTGGCAAGCATTAACCTAGGCTCTGTTTATGAAACCGTGGTGGCTCAAGAACTGAAAGCGCATGGCTTCAACCTCTACTACTACGACAATAAGAAAACGGGTGAGGTTGACTATCTTATTGACGACCGCAATCACCTTTCCGTGCTGCCCATCGAAGTGAAATCGGGTAAAGACTATCAGGTGCATAGCGCCCTAGACCGTTTCCTACAGGTGAAGGACTACAACATTCACGAGGCCATTGTTCTCTCTAACGCACAAAAGGTGGAGCTGAAAGAGGGCGTTACCTATCTGCCCATCTACTACGTAATGTGTATCGGCACAATCTCCGAACCAGAGGACGGTTCACAAAATCAGTTGCTTTAAGGAGAGGGTAGTTAATAGTTCCATTAGCTAACTTCTCACGTTCATTTTCTGAATTGCTATTTTTGCCCCTCATCCCATCCCTTATTCATTGCCATTAACCTTATTCATTGCCATTAAGTAGTAAAAAAACGATTTTCCGAAATTCTTTTTAAGCCCTCCTCCACGGCCCACCGCAACGGGCCGTGGAGGATTATTTTTTCATTTAACATTTACTTTTTTCTAGAGAGAAGGCAACCTAAAAGCAGCACTTCTTAAAGCAGAAAAACGAAAAGTTTGAAAAGAAAATACCGCCCATTCTGCCAACTCTATGCTGCAAAACATGTTTTTATAGGGGCAAAATAGCAGAAATGTTGCATAAAATAGCAAAAATGTTGCATTGCAACAAAAATGCAACTTTATGCAACATTAGGTTTGCAAATGGGCTTTTTCGCGCCGTAGCTTTGCCATCGTCAAAACACAACACCCTAGGGCCGAACGCCAAAAAACGTTTCGATTTTCGCCCTCAAGAGGCATCGATTACACACCGAAAGAGCTCCCCTCTCGAAAAGCGAAAACCCACTCATTAAAAATGCGAAGCGAGCAGTTACCCACCGGGTGAAACAAGACAACACAGATCAACCCACAGTAACATTCTCTACAAATTATGTCAGCTACCTCTCATTCCATTCAGCGAGCCACACTGCTCACCTTTATGGCCGCCATCAGCGCAGGCGCTCTGGCACAACACGATGTGAAGACCGACACACTCACCACTAACATCTCTAATAAAGAAGAGGGC
>CAVKKI010000116.1:0-8446 GCA_963656725.1 Oribacterium sp.
ACGCTAGCGGAAACGTCGCTCTGAAAGAGCAAAAGCATTGCTAGGAGCACGAGTGCTTACGTAGATATGCTTTTGCTCTTTCAGAGCGTGCTTTTCTATTCAACTGTAACCCAGGGCGCCGCTTCGCTTGCCCTGGGCTAGGTGCATACATTGGGCTTTCAGCCCGCCCTTAAAGGTGCATTGTGCTTTTTTATTGACAAAATCGGCTGCGGCTCTTCAATGCTCAAACAATGAATTGCTTGGCATTGCGTTCGCCTTGCACGATTTTTCAGCCCGCCTTAAAAGGGAGAACCGTGTGTTTTCTCCCTTCATTTTCCACTTCTCGCCCCAAATGCTTTGTCCGCTCGGGGCGAAGTGTTAACTTTGCACCTTGCAGTAATGTGCGCCTACGCAGCACCTTTCCGCACCTTCTTTTATACACGACGAACATAAGCATTAAACACATTGAAAACATTTGAAGAGTTAGGCGTCAGCGCCCCCATACGCCGCGCCATCAGCGAGATGGGCTACGAGCATCCCATGCCCGTGCAAGAAGAGGTAATTCCCTATCTGCTCGGGGTGGGCAACGACGTGATAGCCTTGGCACAAACCGGCACGGGCAAAACAGCAGCCTTCGGTCTGCCCGTGTTGCAAAAAGTGCGTGCCGAAGACCATCGCACGCAAGCCGTCATCCTCAGTCCCACTCGCGAACTCTGTTTGCAAATAGCCGACGACCTTAAAGAATATTCCCGCTACATCGACGACCTTCGCGTGTTGGCCGTGTATGGAGGCTCGAGCATAGAAAGCCAAATTCGTTCGCTACGCAAGGGCGCACAAGTTATTGTGGCCACTCCCGGCCGACTAATCGACCTGATGAACCGTGGTGTGGCCCGCCTCGATGCGGTGGAAAACGTGGTGCTCGACGAGGCCGACGAAATGCTCAACATGGGCTTCACCGAGAGCATCAACGCCATCCTGGCCGGAGTGCCCGCCGAGCGCAACACGCTGCTCTTCTCCGCCACCATGGGCAAGGAGATTGAGCGCATCGCTAAAAGTTACCTTCACGACTACAAAGAAATTGTGGTAGGTTCGCGCAACGAAGGCGCCGAGAATGTAAACCACATCTACTACCTCGTACACGCCAAAGACAAATACGCCGCCCTAAAGCGCGTGGTGGACTACTTTCCCCGCATCTACGGCATCATTTTCTGCCGCACGCGCCTCGAAACCCAAGAAGTGGCCGATCACCTCATTCGCGACGGCTACAACGCCGAGGCCCTGCACGGCGACCTCTCGCAAGCCCAACGCGACCTCACCATGCAGAAGTTTCGTCAACACCACACGCAGCTGCTCGTGGCTACCGACGTGGCAGCTCGTGGCCTCGATGTGGACGACCTGACGCATGTGATTAACTACGGCCTGCCCGACGACGTGGAAAACTATACTCACCGCTCGGGCCGCACTGGGCGTGCCGGTAAGCGCGGTACGAGCATCTCCATTATTCACCTGCGCGAGAAGGGAAAGGTACGCATCATTGAAAAGGTAATTGGCAAGAAATTTGAAGCAGGCACTCTGCCCGAACCGCAAGAAATTTGCACCAAGCAGCTCTATAAGGTGATGGATGAGATTGAGCATATTGAGGTGAACGACACCGAGATTGCCCCCTTCTTGCCCGAAATTTTCCGCAAACTCGACTGGCTTACGAAAGAAGACCTCATTAAGCGCGTGGTGAGCCGAGAGTTTGTTCACTTCCTTCGCTACTATGCCGACGCTCCCGTCATTGAGCAGCCCGCCGACACGCGCGGCAAGGCCGATGCCGAGGGCGGCAAGCGCTCGCGTCGCGACCGCAAGAAAGAGGGCGGCAGCCACGAGGCCGAAGAGGGCTACACTCGCTTGTTTATCAACCTCGGTAAGCGCGACAATTTCTATGTGCGTGAAATCATCAACCTCGTCAACCGCAGTGTGCGTGGCTCGAAGGTAGAGATTGGCCGCATCGACCTCACCAACAATTGCTCTTTCTTTGAAGTGCCCAACGAGGATGCCGACCTCGTGCTGAGCAAGATGAAGCGCGTGAAGGTGGGCGACCGCAAAGTGGTGGTGGATCACGCTGAGCGCACCGACGACGCCTCGGCCCCCGCTCACCGAAAAGGCCGCTCTAGCAAGGCCCAAGAAGGCGGTGAGCCTCGTTTTGCTGATGACAAGCCCAAGCGTCGTGGCACCCGTCGCACCTATGCCGAAGCGGCCGATGCGCAAGCCATGAAGCAGCAATGGAAGGCCGAAAAAAAGGCCAAGAAGAAAGCCAAAAAGCAAGATGAATACGTGCCTGCCAAGAAAAGCCATAAAAAAGACGATTGGCGACAGTTTTTTGAATAATTCCCTCCCTCGGGCGCAAGCACTTGGGGGGCGACGCGTCCCGCGTCGGGGCAAGCACGAATGAAATAGAAAATTAAAGTATGTAAGCTAATGCAGTGGGGGGATATTTGAGATGTTTCTTGAATAGAAAACTTCTTAAGTTACTTCTTGCCCCGACGCGGGACGCGTCGCCCCCCAAGTGCTTGCGCTTCCACCATAAAATGATTCTTATCCTTATGAAGAAACTTCTCCTTCCTTTCCTCCTTCTCCTCCTCTCCCCCCTCTTCACCCAAGCGCAGACGCTCCATTTTAAAATAGGCGGTGGTTTCGCCTCACACTACGGCAGTTCTTCGCAAGTGGTGGGCGCCTACAAACTCGGTGTGGGCTATGAGTGGGAATTTGGTCAACACTGGGCTTTCTCTCCCTCGCTCGAAGTGTATGGCAAAGGCTGGAAAGACCCTAACGAGCAAGTCTATGTGTTCGACGACGACCACAACCAACTCTTCGACGAAGAAACCGGACAGCCCCTCACAGGCACAATGAACCGCTCGGCCACGAAAAACTACCTCGAACTGCCACTGCTTTTCACCTACTATTTGCGCACGGGCGAGAGCCGCTACTGGGTGTTTCGCGCCGGCCCTTACGTGGCCTATGGTCTAGGCGGCAAACAAAAAACGAAGGGCGATGCTCAACAGTCGGGCGTTGACCGCTACTACTACGAGCAAAAAACCTTCAACGAGCCCGGCACGCACCGCTGGGACTATGGCGTGCAAACCTTCGTGGGTTACCAATTTCCCTCAAGCTTCACTCTAGGCCTCGAAGCCGATTGGGGCATAGCGAAATGGAACACGGCCGGCCGACGCAACGTGAGCGCACTTATCTCTTTGGGCTATAAACTCTAAAACTCTCTATGGGAACGGCAAAAACGAGAAATTTTCTTCTCAAGAACAACAAAAACAACGAAAAACGAGCAAAATAATCGCCTTTCTTCTCAAAAACGGGTGTAAATACCCACTATTAGGTATTGTCGAGGGGTAGAAAACCCCGTACCTTTGCACCGAGTTAAGTAGAATACTAGATTGTTATGTTCTTGTCCTAAATGAGGCTATGCAGAGCGCTGCGTAGCCTCGTTTGTTTTCAATAGGTCGTGGCTTTTTGGGGGATTTTTAGCAAAACTCTCTTCTCTCGCCGCCCTAAAAAACGAGACAATAAAGCGCTTAAAGTCCGCCAAGTGGCCTAAAAACCAAAAATATTGTCTATCTTTGTCCCCTAAAAAGTGCAAATGTCGCTTTGAAGACGACAAAAGCGCTTAGCCCCCACCCAATGATTAACCAACTTTCAATATTAATACCGACCTATAATAACGTGTGCCTTGATCTTGTGAAAGCCTTGCAAGAACAAGCTGCTGCGCTGCCCCAATTAGAGTATGAACTCTTGGTGGCGGACGATGGTTCAACCCAAGCCTCTACCATCGAGGCCAACCGAGCCATCAATGCGCTGCCCCATTGTCGGTATATTGAAAGAACGAAGAACACGGGGCGCTCTGTAATTCGCAACTTTCTGGCCCAACAAGCCAAACACGAGTGGTTGCTCTTTGTCGACAGCAACATGAGTGTAATCCACCCCCACTACCTGGCTCGCTACCAGCAGCTAGAACTCACGGCCGATGTGGCCTATGGCGGTTATCAGGTGAAACGAGGGCAAAAAGAATTGCAGGGCAATCTGCGCTACGTTTACGAATGCGCCGCCAAGCAAAACGGCAACCATGAGTTGCGTCGCCTTCATCCCTATTGCGACTTCCGCACCTCCAACTTCCTCATTCGCCGCAGCCTTATTCTGCAGCATCCGCTCGACGAGCGCTTCTATCACTACGGCTACGAGGACCTTCTTTTCGGTAAAACACTAAAAGAAAACCACATTGCCATTGAGCACGTCGATAATCCCTTAGGCTACGAACGCTTTATCGACAACGTAGCCTTTGTGGACAAAACCGAAGAGAGCCTACGCACCCTCTACGATTTTCGCCACGAGTTGCAAGGCACCTCAAAGGTTATTGACTATGCCCAAAAGCTAGGCCGCCTTCACCTCAAGCCCCTCTTCCGCGCCCTTTTCCCTTTGCTGTGTGCGCCACTTCACCGTCACCTCGTGGGCCATCACCCTCGCGTGTTCTTCTTCAACGTCTACAAACTGATGTATTATCTGCGTTTGGAAGAAGAGGGGCAGAACTAACTCTTCCCTCTTTGACAATTCTACGTTTTAAAACAATAAAAAAGAACGACCCTTTGCGGTCGTTCTTTTTTGTTTCAATTCAACATTGCGACTTTGTTATAGCCAAAACGTCGCAAATTTTGCGGTAATATTCATCGAAAACTTGCATTTGCGCCCAAAAAGCCCCATCTTTGTCGCAAAATCTGCGGCATTATTCTCCGAAAAACGTCGCAAACCAAGAAAAATAAAATAGGCAATGTATATACACGAGAAAGAAAATTGGACGGCATTTACATGGGACGCTTCCCAACTCACCGTTGTGTTAGAAGAGGTGAACCGTAAGCAAGGATTGCTCTATGGCCGCCTAGCCTCATTAGGTTTTGACAGTAAACTCCGAGCAATGGCCGAAAATCTCACCTACGATGTGGTTTATTCATCGGAGATAGAAGGCGTGCGTCTCAATGTGGACGAAGTGCGCTCGTCTATAGCCCGCAAACTAGGCATAGAAAATGTGAAGCAAACCGCTCCTTCGCATTACGTCGATTCAGTGGTGGCTGTGATGCTCGATGCCGTTAACCATTATGCGCAGCCTTTAAGCAAAGAAAAACTCTGCGCTTGGCAAGCTTCGTTCTTTCCCACGGGGTTTAGTGAAGGTGCACCAATAGAGGTGGGGTGTTATCGCACGCACGAGGAACACATTGTGTCGGGCATGTTTGGTCGAGAGAAAATACACTACATCGCTCCCTCGCCCGAGCGCGTAGAGCACGAAATGAAGCGTTTCTTAGCGTGGTTTAACGCTGAAGAGAACGTAAGTTCGGTGATTCGCTCAGCCATTGCTCACCTTTGGTTTGTTAGCATTCACCCCTTTGAAGATGGCAATGGTCGCTTGGCGCGCATTCTTTCCGATATGTTGCTGGCTCGTGCTGATAAAAGCGAATTCCGGTTTTATAACATTTCCTCGCAAATCAATAAGGACAAAACACATTATTATCGCATTCTAGAATGCACGCAACATGGTGAGGGCGACGTTACGGAATGGATTGCTTGGTATGCC
The DNA here is from genome assembly GCA_963656725.1 of Oribacterium sp. Lineage (GTDB taxonomy): Bacteria > Bacteroidota > Bacteroidia > Bacteroidales > Bacteroidaceae > Alloprevotella. The sequence continues at coordinate 5,594 of CAVKKI010000116.1, forward strand.
ACCACGCTTTCGGTGGCCCTCGATGAGGCTGAGGCCATGTTGCGCACCATTTTAAACAAGAGCTTTTTTTGGCAAAGAGCTTCCGCAGTAGTTTTAAACCAACGGCAAACTGATGTGTTGAATCTTTTTCTTGATGGCTACGAGGCTAAAATCACCAGTAAATCGTGGGCCTCGCTTGCCAAATGTTCCAAAGACACTGCGCTTCGCGACATTCAAGACCTTTTGGCAAAGCGCTTGCTGGTGGAAGACATCCCTGGGGCCCGTCGTCCTAGTTATTCTATAGTATACGATCCTGACGACCTTACTCCTTTCTTTTCCGACCTTCGGCTTGAGAAAGAAAATGGAGCAATTTACCTCGTTGCGCTCTATAAAAACCAGCAACCTGTGCGCGAGCGTTTGCTTCAGCTCGATGCCGAGCGCTACGAAATAGGCGATTTGCCTTTAAACAGTTTGTTGGCAAAATATTGCTCTTATCTCCTTGCGGTGGAACCGAAACAATGATTAGAAACAATATAGAAAAATGGTAAGAGGCCAACATGAAGGCTACCCTTTGGTGCCCGATAAAAGAAAAACGGTTGATAATCAATGAATTATCAACCGTTTTTAGTACCCAGAGCCGGGGTCGAACCGGCACGGGTTGCCCCACTGGTGTTTGAGACCAGCGCGTCTACCGATTCCGCCATCTGGGCTGCTTAACTTTGCCCCTAGAGGTTTTAAGCGGTGCAAAGATACGCACTTTCTTTTTACCGCCCAAATTTTCAGACGATTTTTTCTCCACAAAGAATGAATTTTGTGATTATGGGGTGGGGATGGAGCCGTGATGTTGGCGTGCAAGCAATTTTTTGCGAATATCCCCTTTTTATCCCCCCCCCCTGAAAGTTTAGTTGCAGCAGTTGCTGTTGCTTGCACTAATTGCTTGCACTTATGCTGATAATCAAGTGCTTCAAGAGTGCAAGCAACGAAAATTTTGCTTGCACTTGCTTACACTGCTTGCACGGCAGATATCCCTTTTTTATCCCCCTCTTTTTTGAAAATATCCCCTTTTTATCCCCTTTATGAAGCGTGCTTGCAGAGAGTGTAAGCAAGATGGGTGAGTGTAAGCAAATGCAGGTGCTGCTTACACTCTTGAAATGCTTGATAATCAGCGGAGTGCAAGCAGTTAGTGCAAGTAACAGCAATTGCTTGCACTAAACTTTCTGGTAGGGGCGCAGGTAATTTGGGTGCGACGCTAGCTCTTGGGGGGCGACGCGTCCCGCGTCGGAGCAAGAAGTGATGCAAGAAGTGATGCAAGAAGTGATGCAAGAAGTAATGTAAGAAGAAAATGAGAAGGCAATAATTAGGCTTTTCTTTTAGCGTTGCCATTTGCCCCGACGCGGGACGCGTCGCCCCCCAAGAGCTAGCGTTGCGTCGCCCCCACTGACGAGCAGGAGCCACTACCGGCTTAATAATTTTTACAACTGGCTTGATAGCAAAAACTAGTGGCTTAATAGTTTTTACAACTGGCTTAATAATGTGGCGCTTTTAAGGCGTGTAGGCGAAAGAAGGGAGCAACTAAAACCTTATAAACTCTTAAAACAGAAAAAAGATATGAAGAAAAATTTGTTACATTGCAAAATAAAGCATTATCTTTGCCACGGTGTAAAAGGGATAATTGCGTCCCAATGCAAAATTGGGTGGGCAAAACACCCCCTTAAATCTTCGAAATTATTCCTATGTTTAACTTTATAAATCACTAACGCAAATGAAAAGGTTTTACAACTATTTCCTTTCATTGTTCCTGCTTTCATTAGTAGGAATTACCAGTGCGGTGGCCCAGGGCTTTAAACAAGGTGATTTGGTAGAGTCGATGGACGATATCACCGGCGACACCCAAGTCCTTATTTATGCTCCTGGTGGTGTAACGAGCGATGCCCCTGCGGGCTACCTCAATGGCACCAGCCAGTTCACCGAGACGTTGTCGAATGCATGCATCTACAACATCATTCCCACTGGTGAAACAACCGCAAGCGGTTACAAAACTTACTATCTCAAGCAAGTTTCAACTGGCTTGTATGTAAAAGATTTTGACATGTCAGCTGCAGACGATGACGATGCATCGTTTGAAATGACTGCCAATCAAGACGAGGCTTACAAGTGCACCGCACTTGCAGCTAACGACATCACTGGTGGCGAGGGTGGCACCGACGAAAAGTCGCTCCGCACCGACGCTGTCTCTGCTAAGCAAGACTTGAGCCTAACCGCTTTCGTTTTCGCTCGTTACGACTTCACAGGTCTGGGCGAAGGTTGGGACGGTCGCGTGTTCATTGGTCACGTTTACTCTCCCTTCTGGAGCCCCTACACCGACACCAACGCTTTCCGCGTTTACAAGGTGGTTGAAACTGAAGGTAAGGAGAAACTTGAATCTTATGTTGAGGCTTATTTCTCAACCGTTCCCGAAGAGGCTTACGTTCCCGGCACCACTCCCGGTACCTACAACGCTGAGTTTGTAGCAACCGCTCAGGCTGCCTACAACGAAGCACAAACCGCTCTCTCGGCCGATGAGTTCACCCTCAGCAACGCTGAAGTGGACGCTCTTTGCGCTAAGATTAAAAGCGCTATGGAGGCTCTCTCTACTGCCGAAGCTTTCAACGACATCACTCCCGGCTACTACTACATTAAGAACGTAGCAGGCCGTTATCTCTACAGCAACGTAGTTAACGGCACCGACTTCCTCTATGGCAGCGCTTCTACCTACACTCTTCCTGAAACCCTTACTTCTGACGAAGTGAAGTACCTCTGGAAGGTAACTGAAGCTCGCGACACTGAAACCAACTTGCTCTCTGTGCAAAACGTAGTGACTGGCACCTACATGGG
>CAVKKI010000117.1:0-8434 GCA_963656725.1 Oribacterium sp.
TTTTTCAGGTTGTGCACCCGTGCACCAAGTATTTCTATTTGTGTGTCTGACATAAAGTCTTTGTGTTTCCAAAAATGTAGGTTGGGTTCTAGAGAGGCGCTTACTCGTCTAAAAAATAAGTTTGCTGCTCTAGAAAATAAGGCTGCAATTCTAGATAAAAAGGTTGCGATTCTTAAGCATCGACTTGCGCTTCGTAAGCATCGGCTTGTGCATTAACCGAAAAGTCTAGTTCGTAGTTGAAGAGCCGTTTTCAATGTAACTGCGCAGCAGGTTAATCACCTTTTTAATGTTATATTTTTTCCCGTCAGCGCCTCGAGCTTGAATGTTAAGATAGTAGGCGCCATCGGGAGCGTCGTGTCCGTTGGCTCGTCCGTCCCATCCGCCTTCTAGGTCGCTCCATTCATAAAGTTTCTTTCCCCAACGGTCGAAAATCATTGCCTTAAAAGAAATGATGCTTTGGTATCCCTCTTTCACCCGAAACACATCGTTCACCCCATCGTTATTGGGCGTGAAAGCATTAGGCACTTCCAGTTTCGACTCGGATATAGTCACGCTAAACGGCTCATCCATTTCGTAAGCAATGGTGTCGGTTCCTTGCACGAAACTCACCTGAAGTTCGATGGAGAAGGAGCCCGACTGATTGAAATCGTAGCTTGTGTCTTCGTCATAACGCACAAGAAAGGGCGTCGACTCGCCCGAGCGGGTGAAGCGCCATTCATAAAGTGGCGTGTAGTTGCCCAGGTTTTCGGGATTGGCGGAGAACTGGGCATGAAAGGGGGCCGACCCGTCGTATTGGGTGTCGTTCACCTCAGCACCGTCATCGTCGGTGTAAACCATAGTGGGGTTCACCGTGGGCAGTTCGCTTTGGGCCGACACAAGCAACGTGCTTGTAAGGAAAAGGCAAAGGGTGAGAAGAAAGCGCATTGTGGGGCAGTTTTTATTTCTTACTTATATATGCGTCATCAACCAAGGGCTAACGACGGCAAGTTTGGGATAGGTGGCAAAGTTACTAATTATTGGGCAGATTAATAGGTTATTAGGCAGATTAATAAGCCACATCCTCTTTTTCTGCCTTCTTCAAGTTTGAATTCCGCCTCTTACCCTTAAAATCTTCAATGCAAACGCCCAAAAATCACTGCGAAATGCGTAAAAAGCGCTGGCTGAAGCGTTTTCCAAGTTGTTAAAAAAGGGATTAACATTCAGCCTCAGCAACACACCGCCTCGGCATATAATTATACATCTATTAACAATTAAAGAAACGCTCGCAGCGCCCTTATACACTACGTTTGTTGCGCTTTCAAACGAAAGCGGAGGGACGAAAACGGAAGTCTTAAAAGCGAGAACTAAAAATGTTAAAGTGGTGATAATCAAAGCGAAGCGTTTGGCTAGTTGGCAATAAATTCGTAACTTTGCACCTGTAAACCTCACGAGGCGAGCAATAATGCAAGCATCATTCGCCCTCCCGCCATCGGCTTCGGCCAACGAGCGGATGCGACGATGCACGGCGTTTGCTCCTTAGTGCATTTGCTGGTTTCTCTCCCACAGAATGAAGATTCCGCAACGTAAGGATGAAAGACGGCTCAACGCCACACTTTTCCCTACGAAGGCTCAAAAGCAGCGTGGCTAAGCTGTAATAATTTTTGAAGCCGCCAGCAATCCTCGTGGCAAAACTTAACCAATGACTTTTAAGCAACTACTTTTTATTTTAGCAACTCTCGTAACATTCACCTTCTCAATCAACGCAAGTGCTCAGCAGCACGGCAAAGCCTCTTACTATAGCAACCGCTTGCATGGGCACCGCACGAGCGACGGCTCTCGTTATCACAAAGATAGCCTCACCTGCGCTCACCGCACTCTTCCCTTTGGCACCTTGCTCAAGGTGACGAATAAAAACAACGGTAAGGAAGTGGTGGTAAAAGTTACCGACCGCGGTCCTTATGCCAATGGGCGCGTAGTAGACCTCTCGATGGCTGCTGCCCGCGAATTGGGAATGGTTTCATCTGGCGTAGCTTCGGTTACGGTTGAAAACGTAGGTTTTTCAGCTGACGGCGATGCCAAGAACGATGACGGCCTTATTCCCGAAACAAAATATCTTGATCCTGCCACTGGTCATTTCTACACTATGAAGGAGTGGAAAGAACGTGGCGAGGCAAAGCGTCAGCAGCATTTGGCCGAGCTTCGCAAGAAGCAGCAACCGCGCTATCGCATTCTCAACACCAAGCTGACAGCTAAAAACTCTTCAGCGCAACACACATCTTCCGCCACCCAAAGCGGCAAAGCAAGCAACTAATCGCAAACGATTAGCCAAAAGCAAGGCGGAATTCTTCATAACACACATTCTATTCCAAACGAATGAGCCACTTCTCTCAAGCTAGAGAAGTGGCTCATTCCTTTTGTTTTTATTTTGTGAGAAACTAATTCTTACTTAGCGGCGAAGCGAGTGAAGAACCCATCATTCAAGAAAGCGAGAAAGCCTTTTCAAGAAAGCGAGAAAGCCCTTTCGCTCACCGAATGAAAGAGAAGAAAATTAGTTTTGGTCGTAAGCGTGTTTCGGATAGTCCACGGTGTAATGCAGTCCGCGGCTTTCCTTGCGTTCCAGAGCTTGACGGGTGATGAGATAGCCCACGTTGATCATATTGCGCAGTTCGCAAATGTCGCGAGTGGCTTTCACCTTTTTATAAAGCGCTTCGGTTTCTTCATAAAGCAAGTCGAGACGCGTCCAAGCACGCTTCAGTCGCAAATCAGAACGCACAATGCCCACGTAAGCCGACATCACTTGTTCCACTTCCTTCGCATCTTGCGCAATAAGCACCTTCTCTTCGTTGGTCATTGTGCCGCTATCGTTCCATTCAGGCACGCGGTCGTTAAATTCGTAGCGGTCGATGTTTTCGAGCGAATGCTTGGCCGCAGCGTCAGCATAAACCACGGCCTCAATGAGCGAGTTGCTGGCTAGGCGGTTGCCGCCATGAAGACCGGTGCACGAACATTCGCCCACCGCATAAAGCCGGTTGATGGAAGAGCAAGCGTTGAGGTCCACCTTAATGCCGCCACAAAGATAGTGAGCGCAAGGCACAACGGGAATGTATTGCTTGGTGATGTCGATGCCAATAGAGAGGCATTTTTGATAGATGTTGGGGAAGTGATGCTTCGTTTCCTCTGGGTCTTTATGAGTAACGTCGAGACAAACGTGGTCGAGGCCGTGAATTTTCATTTCCTTATCGATGGCGCGGGCCACGATGTCGCGTGGAGCGAGCGAAAGGCGCTTGTCGTATTTCTGCATAAACTCCTCGCCGTTGGGCAGACGCAAAATGCCGCCGTAGCCGCGCATGGCTTCGGTGATGAGGTAGGCGGGATGCTTTTCGCGCGGATTATAAAGAGCGGTGGGGTGGAACTGAATAAACTCCATGCCCTCTACCGTGGCTTTGGCGCGATAGGCCATAGCGATGCCGTCGCCCGTGGCAATTTCGGGGTTGGTGGTGGTGGAGTAAACGGCTCCACAACCGCCTGTGCAGAGCACGGTGACACGCGAAAGGAAGGTGTCGATTTTATTTGTATCGGGGTCGAGCACGTAAGCGCCATAACATTCAATGTCGGGCGTGCGGCGCGTTACCTCAATGCCCAAGTGGTGTTGCGTAATGATTTCCACCGCAAAATGGTTCTCAAGCACGGTGATGTTGGGGTGATGACGCACGGCCTCAATCAGTCCGCGCTGAATTTCAAAGCCCGTGTCGTCGGCGTGATGCAGAATGCGAAATTCAGAGTGGCCGCCTTCGCGATGAAGGTCGTAGGTGCCGTCTTCCTTCTTGTCGAAATTCACGCCCCACTTCACGAGGCGCTCAATGCCAGCAGGCCCATTCTTCACCACTTGCTCCACGGCGTAGGGGTCAGAAATGTAGTCGCCAGCTATCATCGTGTCTTTGATGTGCTTTTCAAAATTGTCAATCTTCAGATTGGTCACTGAAGCCACACCGCCTTGCGCTTTAGCCGTATTGGCTTCCTCAATTGACGTTTTGCAAACGAGAGCCACCTTTCCTTTGCCCGAGGCAGCCACTTGGAGGGCGTAACTCATTCCGGCCACACCGGAACCAATTACCAAAAAATCGAATTTGCGTATCATCTGTGCGTGATAATTTGTGTGCGAAATTACAAAATGTTTTTCGAAACGAGCCTCAACTGAAGAGAAATGCGTAATTTTGCCCCAAATCTTTGAACGATTGACAATATATCTTTGAACGTTTGACAATTCACAAGCGCCCGTCTTTTTCCACTCTCTCGCTCTCTTACCCACAAGCGCTTGCCCCCACACTAAAATAGAGCGTCACCTTCAAAGACTCCGAGAAATTTCTTTTTTAAACATATAATAATGAACAAACTTAAGGCTTTATGGCTATTGCTTGTGGCATGCTTAGTGATGCCCGCAATGGCGCAGCCCGCGGCAATGATGCAAAAATTGCCCACCGACCCCTCGGTGCGCATTGGCAAACTGCCCAACGGACTGACCTATTACATCCGTCACAACGCACTGCCCGAAAAGTGCGCCAACTTCTACATTGCGCAGAAGGTGGGCTCCGTGCAGGAAGAGGAGAGTCAGCGTGGTTTGGCCCACTTCCTCGAGCACATGTGCTTCAACGGTAGCGACCATTTCCCCGACAACGCACTCATTAAATATTGCGAGAGCATCGGTGTGAAATTCGGCGTAAACCTCAATGCCTACACCTCGACCGACGAAACCGTCTACAACATCGACGACGTGCCCGTCACTGAAAGCAACATCGACTCTTGCTTACTCATTCTTCACGATTGGGCCGACGGCCTCACCCTCGACCCCGCCGAAATTGACAAAGAGCGTGGTGTAATTCACGAAGAATGGCGTATGCGCTCAAGCGCCCAAAGCCGCATCTTCGAGCGCAACTTGCCCACCCTCTACCCCAATTCGCGTTACGGCCACCGCTACCCCATCGGCCTAATGAGCGTGGTGGACAACTTTAAGCCCGCCGAACTGCGTGCCTACTACGAAAAGTGGTATCGTCCCGACCTGCAAGGCATCATCGTGGTGGGCGACATCGACGTAGACCAAGTGGAGGCTAAGATTAAGAGCATCTTCTCAGGCATTCAAATGCCGAAGAAGGCTGCTAAGTATGAGCACTACCCCGTGCCCGACAACGCCCAACCCATCTACGTTATCGACAAAGACAAAGAGCAAGGCCGCACCATTCTGCAGCTCATGTTTAAGCACGACCCCATCATCCCCGACGAGTTGAAAGGCAGCGTGATTGAGCTCATGACCAAATACAGTCTCAGCATTGCCATCTCAGCCATCAACTCTCGCCTCGAGGAGGCTGCCCAAGCCCCCGACTGCCCCTTCATTGGCGCTGGTTGCTACGACGGCCACTACATCGTTGCCAAAACGAAAGACGCCCTCAGCTTCGGCATTTTGCCCAAGCCTGGAAAAGACAAAGAGGCCCTTACCGCTGTGATAAAGGAAATTAAGCGCGTGCTTGAGCAAGGCATCACTCTGAGCGAAGCTCAACGTGCTAGCGACGAGTACATCAATAGCCTCGAAACCATCTACAACAACCGCGACAAGCAGAAAAACGACTACTACGTGCCGCAGTATGTGCGCAACTTCCTCGAGTCGGAAGCCATTCCCTCTATCGAAAAAGAATATGAGGTTTATAAGAAATTAGAGGAAGGCTTTAAGAAGAGCAATCAGATGAACCAACTGGCTAACGAAATCTTGAAAGAGGTGCTCGACCTAAGCGGCAAAAACATGGTGCTTCTCGCTATGTATCCTGAGAAGGACGACGTTACCCTGCCCACCCAAGCCGATTTCGAACAGGCTGTGGCCGATGGCAAGAATGCTCAGATTGAAGCTTACGTAGACGACGTGAACAACGATCCGCTCGTGACCGACCTCCCCGCCAAGGGCAGCATTGAGAAGGAAGAAGCCGCCGACTTTGGCTACACTTGCTGGACGCTCAGCAACGGTGCTCGCGTATTCTTCAAGAAGACCGACTTCAACAACTCAGAGGTGCTCTTCAGCGCCAAGAGTTTCGGTGGTATGAACGCTTCAATTGAGAAAGACTTCGTCAACACCAAACTCATCGAACCCGTAATGGGAGCCACTGGTTTGGGTCAGTTTAAGAGCACGGAGCTGAGCAAGAAGCTCGCTGGTAAGCAAGCCAACTGCAGTGTCGACCTCAGCACCATCAGCGAGGGACTTAACGGCACCTCCACACCGAAAGACCTCCGCACTCTCTTCGAACTTATCTACCTTCGTTTTCAAGCTCCTTGCAACGATGTAGAAGCCTACAACAACGAGATTAGCTACTTGCGCACTCAGCTCGAGAATGCCGACAAAGAGCCGATGAAGGTTTATAGCGACTCTTTGCAGTCAACCCTCTACGACCACAACCCCTTGCGTCGCGCCCTCAAACTCGCCGACCTCGACCAAGCTAACTACGAAACCATCAAAAAGCTCTATAGCGAGCGCTACAACGCAGCTGGCGACTTCGACTTCTTCTTCACAGGTGCCATCGACGTAGACTCTCTCCGCCTCTTCACCGAGCAATACATCGCTCCGCTCAAGGGCGTGGCTCAACGCGAAAGCTACAACGATTTGAAAGATCAAGTGGTGCCCGGCATCCACGACAACCACTTCCTTCGCAAGATGGAAACTCCCCAAGCCATCATCGTGCAGTTGTGGCACGGCTACCGTCCCTACACCCTCAAAGAGTCGGCCATTGTGAACGCACTCGGTTCTATCCTCACTCAACGCTACCTTAAGAGCATCCGCGAAGACGCCGGCATTGCCTATAGTGTAAACACCGACGGCGAGGCTACCTTTGAGAGAAGAGAGGGTTACCAACTCGTAACGCAATGCCCCGTGAAGCCCGCCCAGCTCGACGAAGCTCTCAAGCTCATGAAGCAAAGCATCGACGACATCGCTGCCAAGGGGGTAACGAAGGACGAACTGAGCAAAGTGGCCTCTTATGAACTGAAGGAGTATGACAACCTGCAGAAGGAGAACGCCTTCTGGCTCGGCCTCATCACCGCCAAGGTGATTTGGAACAAAGACCTCAACACGGGCTGCAAAGAAGCCATTAAGAGCGTCACTTCCGACGACATCAAGGCCTTCGTTAACGACGTGATGCTGAAAGACAACAACTGCATCACCGTTTCAATGCGTCCCACCGACTTTACGGAGAAGGACGGAACGAAATAATCGAACCTCATTTTAATCTCATCGCAACGTGCCAATGCCCCCCGCGCATTGGCACGTTTTTTTTGAATGAGCTCGTCAGTGGGGGCGCTAGCAATTGGGGGGGGCGACGCGTCCCGCGTCGGGGCAAGTAGAAAAGCTATAGAAAGAAAGAGCAAGTGGCCTAGGGATGAACAAGCAGGGGAACAGAAAAGACACAAGAGCAAATAAATGTATCCTTAAATGCGCTACACGGCTTTCAGCCCGCCCTAAAATGAAAAAGCCATGTTTTAAGCCAACTACTTCTAAGTTGTTATTTTCTGCCTTTCCACTAGCGCCAGTGCTTGCCCCGACGCGGGACGCGTCGCCCCCCAAGAGCTATTTCCTATCAAGCCACTAGTTTTTCTTATCAAGCCACTAGTGAATCACACTTAAGCCACTAGTTTTTCCTATTAAGCCACTAGGAAAAACTCGCTCCAAACCCCTCAAAAACACCGCTCAAAAATGAATAATTATTCATTCCTTAACAAAACTAAAAATATAAACTTTGTATAAACTATTCGCTCTTGCTAAAGCCACAAAACCCTCCCCCTGTAAGTTTACATGCACTATTTGCTGTTGCTTGCACTAATTGCTTGCACTGCCGCTGATTATCAAGCATTTCAAAAGTGTAAGCAGCAAATTTTCTTGCTTACATTTTGCCCTCATACCCTTACATTTTGCTTGCACACCCACCTTCATTTTCTAGAAAAAAAATATAAACTTTTCAGCGAGCGGAAATGAATAATTATGCAGAAAAATGAATAATTATGCAATGCGAAAAAGAGAACAAAAAACGTAGAAAAGTGCAAGCAAGTGCAAGCAAATAAAATTGCTGCTTACACTCTTGAAAGCGTTGATAATCAGTGGCAGTGCAAGCAGTTAGTGCAAGTAACAGCAAAAGGTGTAATCAAACTCCTAGTAGGGGAAATTCCGACCATTTTGGGCGTAATTTTGCAAGAAGAGCCGCAATAGGCATTTTTGCGCCTCAAAAGGCATTTTTAAAAGGCCGCCCAAAGTTAAAAAGGAACCATCGAGAATTTTCAAAAATCACCCCAACTGCTTTTTTTTTAAGGGCGGGCTGAAAGCCCAATGCATGCTCCTAGCCCAGGGCAAGCGAAGCGGCGCCCTGGGTTTAAACGCTAGCGGAAACGTCGCTCTGAAAGAGCAAAAGCATTGCTAGGAGCACGAGTG